>CAMLSH010000046.1 GCA_946482625.1 uncultured Opitutaceae bacterium | reverse complement strand
TCGGCCTGCTCATCAAAGACAGTCGCATCCGCCGCAGCTTTATCGGCGTCGCCGGCCAGACCGTTCCGCTCATCCGCAAAGTCGCGCGCTATCACCACATCGCGCAGGAAACCGGCGTGCTCGTCGCCGGTATCGAACCCGATAGTCCTGCCGCGCGCGCCGGTTTGCGCGAAGGCGACATCCTCGTCGCGCTCGACGACGCACGCACGCCCGCGGTCGACGCGCTCCACAAACAACTCACCGGCGACCGCATCGGCGAACGCGCCATCGTCACCTTCCTCCGCGGCGTCGAACTCCGCCGCCACGCGATTATCCCGCTAGAAATGCCTGCGAGGAGTTGACGACGCAGTGGCAGCCCCCGCTCACGCGCCTAACGCAATCCACCCGTACAGCACTGGCAGCAGGCTGAAGACGACGTTGGTCGTGTGGTACCTCAGTTTCCACCAGCCGTTCGCCAGATAAGGACGCACGTCGAGCACGCACGCGGCCACCAGTCGCACGATCCAAAACGCGGCGAGAAATCCGCACACCGCGCGCGCGAGGATTGTACCGCTCGTCAGTTCCCCGGCGAGAAACCACGAGCCGGTGCCAAACGACACGAGACACAGCCCGATGAAGCTGTAGTAGACGCGAAACAACGTGCGCCCGAACGGCGACATGCGATCCGCCTCCCGCCAAAGTCCGGTGACAAGCGGCATCAAGACACCGGCCGCCACCAGACCGAAGTGCGTCAACGCAGCGAGCTTCAGAGCGAGTTCTGTATTCATGGTAGGCATGGGAAAAAGTCTTTGAGCATCGGGACGATCACGCGCTCGACGAACGGCGCGTGGAAAAGGAGAGGCAGCGGCAGCACCGTGAAACCGAGCGTCCACAGCCAACCGCTCGCGCCTCGTCCGAGCCCGGCGGCTTTACCCGCACGACTGCGCTCGATTGCGATACCCGCCGCATGAAGCGCGAAGTACAGCGTCGGCCCGCCCCAGCCGCCGCGTGCCGGCAGCGAAATGACCAACTCATGCACCAGACCCGAAATGAGGAAAACCGCCCCGCCTGCCTTCAACGCGCCCCAACGTCTCGCCAGCGGACGAAACACAAAGCGCCTCGCGACATCCGCGAACGCCACGTTCCACCGCTCGCTCCAAAACTCTGCCAGCGAAACCGCGCGCATCGGCGCGTTCATGATCGGCGGCGCATTCAATCCCGCCCGCCGCCAGATCCACGACGCCACATGCATCACGCCGAAGTGAAGGGTGAAAATGATCCCGATCATGCCCACCCATCCCACGATCAACCCCGGTTCGGTCCACGCGTGAGTCGTCGCCCAGAAAACCAGCCCCAGCCCGAACAGCATCTTCGTCAGGGCAAAAACCAGTTCCCCCGGCCTCGCCACCAGCTCCCCAACTCGCGCCATGCTTCCGAAAAACGCCGGAGCATTCAGCCCGGGCCACGCGAAGAGATAAGCCGCCCCCCGCCAACCGAGCGCGGCGCGCCAATGCCCGGCCAGCGTCAGCACCTTCAGCGAACCAAATGTCGTCGCCGCGATGCCCGCCATCACCACCCAAGCAGGTGCGGCCAGCGGCTCCAAGCCGGCAATCACCATCCACGGCAGCATCGACAATCCCGCCGCCACCATCATCGCCACCGCAGGCGCGCGACCTTCATGGCGAACGAGTGGACCGACCGATTTCATAATTTCAGTAATTTCTGAAATTAAGATTAAGTCAATCAATGCTCCTGCCACGGAAGGGCGCGGTCGACGACCTCGTCTGGCGTTGCAGCACGCAAAGAATCGCCAGACCGCCTCCACGGCGCAGAGTCGGCGTGCATGGAAAAAATCAATCTAGCCGATCTCCCATGGGAGGAATCCCGCTCGCCCAAAGGGGTTCACCACTCCTTCAGCAAAGAAATCTCCAAGGCCCTCGGGGCCGGTCGGAATATCTGGCCCAAAAGCGGCCATCCGTTCGATCTATCGCTCGTGCGCCTTCCGCCGGGCAAAGCCGTGTGCCCATTCCACAGCCACACCGCACAGCACGAGCTGTTCGTCATCCTGAGCGGCGAAGGCACCATCCGTGCGAACGATGAACGCCACGCCGTGAAGGCAGGCGACGCCTTCATCCACCCTCCCGGCGAGGCCCACCAAATCCTGAATACGGGCGCCGAAGATCTCCTCTTCTACGTTGTGGCCGACAATCCGCCGGTGGACATCTTTCACTATCCCGACTCGGGAAAATGGGGCGTGCGTCCTCACGGAAAGTTCTTCCGTCTGACCGAGACCGACTACTTCGACGGCGAAGAATAATCCTGCACCAGTCCAGTCTTGGTGCAGGAAGAACCAAAGTCGCATCCGGTCTGAAAATGAACGCGTACCCAACATTCACTCTCCTGGCTCTCGCCATCCTGTCCCTCTGGCTGAGCGGAAATTTGGGCCGCTCGTTCTTCCGCCGCAACGCCTGGCTGTTGATTGGGTCCGCCTCGCTGGGCGTGGCCGTTTTCTCCGGCATTGTGCATCCCATCGGATTGGCGGGCATCGCGGTGTGGGTCGCCGCGACGTTCGCCTTTTCACGTCCGCAGGCCGGCCGGCTCCAACTCGCCGTCAGCGCCGCAGCGATATTCATCATCTCCGCTGCACTGATGCTCCACCGCGTTCCCGGCTTCAATAATCCACGCGTGATCGCGGGCGCCCAATTTAGCTCCGACGCGATTCCGTTCACGCTCTACCTCAACTACGACAAAACGCTGATCGGCCTTTTTCTCCTCGGGTGGTGTCATTCGCGAATCACCAAAGCGCGTGAGTGGCGTGCGATGTTCGTCGCGGCGGCGCCGTGGGCCGCGGCTCTCATCGCGGTGATGATGGTGCTCTCCGTGGCCGCCGGTTACGTGCGATTCGAGCCAAAACTTCCGCCCGAAACCTGGCTCTGGCTCGGCGTGAATCTGCTGTTCACCTGTGTCGCCGAAGAGGCGCTTTTTCGCGGATTTGTTCAGGCGCAACTCGCCCGACTCGGGAAAAACACGCCGCACGGCTCGATCATCGCGCTGATCGTAGCGGCGATTCTCTTCGGCCTCGCACATGCCGCCGGCGGCGTTCTCTACGTCGCCTTGGCAACGATCGCCGGGCTCGGCTATGGCTGGATCTACCGCCGCACGGGACGAATCGAGGCGAGCATCCTCACCCATTTCACGCTGAATACGGTGCACTTTTTCGCGTTCACCTACCCTGCTCTGCAATCGGCGTTCTGAGCGCGACGCAGCCTCCCAGTCCGTCCGAAACCTCCACTGACAGGAGTTACTTAAGCGCGACCACCCGAGCTCTCAGCCAGGCAACTTCGTCGGGGAAAACTGTGTGGGCGGAGCCCGGGTACACCTGTTTCGTGACGTCGCCGTTGAGCGCTTCGAGCGTCGCCGCGCTTTTCTCGACAAACTCCAGCGGGATATGCGCGTCGCTCTCCGCGCAGGCGACCAACACCGGCGTCCGCTTGAGATCAACCGGCACGCGCCGGGTATCGAGCGGGCCGATCAACGCCCCGCTCAAACCCGCCGCAAACGCGTAACGCCGCGGATGGCGCGCCACGTATTCAAGCGTCAGGCACGCCCCTTGCGAAAACCCCGCCAGCCCGATGCGCTCGAAAGGAATCCCAGCCGCGTGGACCTCGTTGACGAGCTGGTCGACGACCCCGAGCGCGCTGGAGAGCCAGGGTTCGTTATGCGTCAGCGGGACGAGAAACCGCTGAGGATACCAAGTGCCGCCGGTCGCATTGGGCGCGAGGTACGCGAGCGCTTCACTCTTCAACGCCTTGGCCACCCCCGCGATATCGTGGGCCGACGACCCGCGTCCGTGCAGCAGGATCACCGCGCCGGCGGCCTGCGCGAGCGGCGCGCCGAAACGCAAGGTGTCGTTGGTGTCGTGGAGATGCATGGACTGGGTGGGCATGGGAATTCGAATACGTTCAGTTGTGCGGCGGCGTCGCGCGAGCGCGCGGAATCACTTCGCCGCCAGTTTCGCCGCGATCTGCGCCGTGTGTTTGCCTTGAAAGCGTGCGATGGCGAGTTCGTTGGCGCTCGGCAGACGCGAGCCGTCGCCGCCGGTGATCGTGCTCGAACCATAGGGCGAGCCGCCGGAAATCTCGGCGATCGTCATCTGCTCTTTGGCCGCGTACGGGACGCCGACCACCACCATACCTTGGTGAAACAGAAAAGTCTGCATGCTAATCAGCGTGGTTTCCTGACCGCCGTGTTGGGTCGCGCTCGACGTAAACACGCCGCCCGCTTTTCCAACAAGTGCGCCGCTCTGCCAATGGCTGCCGGTCGCATCGAAGAACGCCTGCATCTGTGAGGTTGCGCTGCCGAAGCGCGTGCCGCTGCCGAAGAGGACGGCATCGGCTTCGGCCAACTTTTTCGAATCGGCCACCGGGATGTGCGCGAAGGCTTTTTTGGCCTCCAGCGCACCCATCTTGGTGAGGACTTCAGGCGAAAGCGTTTCCGCCACTTGAAGCACCTCCACCTCCGCGCCGGGCACTTCGCGTGCCCCCGCCGCGATGGCTTCGGCGAGTTGATAGACGTGGCCGTAGAGGCTGTGGAAGATGACTTTTACTTTGATGCTCATAAGAGAGGATTGTGGACGGATGAGATAATGTGGATGGTTTACGTTGTGGATTGTTCAGGCGTATTGGCGCGCCGGTTGCAGCGCGGGGAGCAGAGACTCGATCTGCTTGCGCGCGGACTCAAACTGGGCGGGCAGTTTTAGCGCCTGCCCCAGCGAAGCAACCGGCTCGTCGTCAGGAAAACCCGGGACGTCAGTCGCGATTTCGAAGAGTATGCCGCCGCGCTCGCGATAATAGATCGAGCGGAAATAATTCCGGTCGCGCACGTCGGACACATGGTAACCGGCGTCAGCGAGACGTTCCTGCATGAGCAGTTCGGCCGCATCGTCGGGCACCCGAAACGCGATGTGATGAATCGTGCCGACGCCGCCGAGACCCGAGGGTCCGTTGGGCGAGGCGATCACGTCGATGTACGTACCCGATCCACCGGGACCGGATTCGAAGCGGGTGCGCAAACCGTCGCGCTTCACGAGACGGTAGCCCATCTCGCCGCTGACCAGCGTTTCCGTCGCTTCCGCGTCACGCACGGTGAGTTCGGCGGTGTGCAGCCCGCGCAACACGTTTTCTTTCGCGATGCCGGCGCCGGTCCAACCGGCGCGTGAATCGTTGGCGACCGCCACGATCTCGACCGCGATACGGTCGGGGTCGTCAAACGTGAGGACGTCTTCGCCGAAACGGTTTCCGCGTTTCACACCGACACCGTGGCGCTGCAGCCGGTCGTACCAGAAATCCAACGACGACGCCGGAGCAGAGAAACTCAGTCGCGTCGTCTGGCCGCTGCCGACCCGGCCACGGCCAGCGCCGCCGGGCCAGTAGAAGAACGTGACGATGCTGCCGGGCGTGCCGGTTTCGTCGCCGTAGTAGAGGTGATACGCCGAAGGATCGTCGAAGTTGACGGTCTTCTTCACGAGGCGAAGGCCGAGCAGCCCGGCGTAGAAATCGACGTTCCGCTGGGGATCGCTTGCGATGGCGGTTACGTGATGGATGCCGTTGATGAGAGAGTTCATGGCGTGAATGAGTTTACGTCGGAAACGTGAAAATTGAATGCGGTCTGGCGAATTCCTATCGAGGAAACGCAGCGCCGGATCGAACCCGACGCCACGTGAGAGGGTGTGGCGCTTATCGTTTTCAGGAACGCGGCGCGGCACCGGCGATGCTCAGCGAGAGATGGATGGTCTCGGCGACTTTGTCGGCGGCCTGACCAGGCTGGATGTCGTACTCGCCGCGATTGATCTCAAAGTTCGCACGCAACACGAGCAGGTCGCCTTTGATCTTCGCGTCGCCGAGACGTGCGCCGAGTTTGTCAGCAAGATGCGTAAAGGTGACCGGGATAGTGACCTCCTTCGTGACGCCTTTTACGGTGAGCTTGCCCGACACGTCGGCGAAAATCTGCGCGCCTTGCGTGCGCACGTTGGCAACCTTGGCGGCGTCGAAAGTGATCGCCGGGTACTTGGCGACATCGAGCCAGTTCGCGCTCTTCAGATGGTCGCCCATCACCGGATTGCCGACCGTGAGAGACGCGGTATCCAGGACGATGCGACCGGAGGTTGCACCGGGATTGGCGAGGTCGAATGCGAC
Source organism: uncultured Opitutaceae bacterium (assembly GCA_946482625.1). Next base: position 7,909 of record CAMLSH010000046.1, on the reverse strand, counting down.
CGAGCCGCTGATGCCGGTGCCCGTGCCGGTGATGGATTCAAGCGGAGCGTCGAGCTTGAACTGGACGTTGTTCACGCCCTTCGGGTCTTTGAAATCGAAGGATTGCGGCGCGGCGTGAGCGGCCAGAGCGGTCGCGGCGGCCACGACTGCGAATTGAAACGAGGAGCGGAGGGATGTGGTTTTCATAGGAAGATAAGGTTCGTGGGGTGATGGAATCTGAGCGTGGGGAAAGGCGTGGGTGCGCGTTCAGGATTGAGCGGTCGCGCGGCGCAGACGGGGAAGGAAGCTGACTCCTGCGAGGGCTGAGGCGGCGGCGAAGCCGGCCGCGAGCACTTCGACGCCGGCGATGAACGCATCCTGGCGCACCGGGAAATCGATGCCGGTGATTTCGTCGTGCTGGATTTTGACGATGCTGGTCTGGGTCCAGCCAACGTGAGAGCCGGTGGCGATCCAGGTGCCGAGCGTGATGACGAGAGCGGTGACGGCGGCGCCGCGAAGGGCGAAGGAGAAGAGCGAAGCGGTTGGTTTCATGGCCAAGAGATTATCAGCGCCCGGTCTCGCGGCCTACTGCACAGGACGGCTTGCCGTCATGCGTTCCGCGCATAGCCTAGCCGCCATCGTGAATCTCGACCTTCTCCGCTCGTTCTTCGAAATCGCTACTCTCGGCAGCTTGAATAAAGCCGCCGAACGACTCCGCGTTTCCCAGTCCACGCTCACGCGGCAGATGCACGCACTTGAGCACGAAGTGGGCGGTCCACTCTTCGAGCGCAGCCCGAGCGGTGTCGCGCTCACGGCGACCGGCCACGTGCTGCTCGACGGCATGAAACCGCTGCTGGCGAAATTCGACGCCGCCCTCGGCGAAGCGCGCAAACTCGCCCGCGGCCAGTCGGCGAGCTTGCGCATTGGATACATCGCCTCTGCCGCGCGGGAGTATCTGAATCCCGCGCTTGCCGCTCTGCGCCGCGCGCATCCCGAAGTGAAGGTGAAACTCCTCGACCAGTCGCCCGGCGAGCAGATCGAGGCGCTTCGCAAGGGCGAGATCGACGTCGCGTTGATCGGTTACGCAGGCGAGCCCTTGGAGAAAGAGTTTTATGTGAAGCGCCTCGCATCGTTTCCGGTCTGGGCCGCACTCGCGGAAAACCACGCGCTCGCAACGCGCGCCGCCATCGCGCTCGAAGATCTGCGTAGCGATGTTTTTGTGGGCGCGAACGAGCGCGACATGCCCGGCTACAATCGCTGGGTCACCCAAATCTGCCGCAAAGCCGGCTTCCGCGTACGCTTCCTGGAGGACGCCGACAGTCTCAGCCACGGACTCGCGCTCGTCGTGACCGACGGCGGCGTGTCGCTGATACCCGAATACGTCGGACGCATTGGCGCGCCGGGCGTCGTTTTCCAGCCGCTCAAGGAGCCCGCACCCAAGTGGAGTCTCTTCGTCGTCTGGCAACGCGGGCGTGTCTCCGCTCCGCTGCGCGTCCTCCTCGACGCGATGCCGATGCAAAAAGCCCGCTGAGGCCTGGCGATTACCGCTCGCCAACGCTGCGTCCCCTTTCACCTTCCCGTCGTGACCTTTGAAATCGCCCTGCTTCTCGGACTCATCACCGTCGCAGTGATCTTCTTTTCCTTCGAATGGGTGTCGGCGGACGTCGTCGGCCTCGGCTTGGTGCTATCGCTCATCCTCACCGGATTGGTGCCGGTCAACAAGGCATTCGCCGGTTTTGGCAGCGACACGGTCATCATGATTTTAAGTCTGCTGATTATGACCGCGGCGCTCTTGAAGACGGGTGTCGTGGATCTGGTCGGACGCTCGATCCTCCGCCATGCCGGCACGAAACCCAACGTTCTGCTCATCGTAATCATGCTCTCGGTGGGCACCTTGAGCGCGTTCATCAGCAACACCGCGGCGGCCGCGTTTTTCGTTCCGGTGGCCATCGGCATCGCGGCGAAATCCGGGATCTCTCCCTCGCGCCTGCTGATGCCGGTCGCGTTCGCCTCCATCCTCACCAGTTCGGTGTCGTTGATCAGCACGTCGACGAATCTCGTCGTCAGCGGATTGATGACCAACGCCGGTCTCGCGCCCATGGGTTTGTTCGAGCTCGCGCCCGTCGGCATCCCGATCGCCGTCGTGGGTATCGCGTACATGTTTCTCCTTGGCCGCCGCTGGATTCCCGAGCGCACGAAAGCCGTCGGCTTGATCGATCACTTCGGCGTGCGTCCGTTTCTCAGCGAGATCGTGCTGCTGCCCAAATCGTCGCTCGTGGGGAAAACGCTTCGGCAGGCCGCGCTAGGCGAGAAGATGGATCTCAACGTCGTCCGCGTGATCCGCCAGGAAAACTACCGCCTGCCCCGGCGCGACATGGTATTGGAAGCCGGCGACGTTTTGCTGGTCGAGGGCGCGCGCGAAGACGTGCTCAAGGTAAAGGATACCGCGGGCATCGAGATCAAGGCCGACGTCCAGCTCTCCGATCCGTTGCTGCGCACCGAAGACGCCGCGCTCGTCGAAGCGCTCGTCGTTCCCGGCTCCCCGCTGGTTGGCCGACGGCTGCGCGATCTGCGCTTTCGCGACCGTTACGGCGTGCAGGTCCTCGGTCTGAACCGCCACGGGAAAAACCTCCTCCAAAAACTCAGCCACATCACGCTCGGCCCTGGCGATGTGCTCCTTGTCCAAGGCGCGAGGACCAGCATCAACACGCTCAACGAAGAGCGCGTGCTCAGTGTGCTTCAAGCGGTCGACGAGAAACGCCCTGACCGCGCGCGCGCCTGGCGCTCCGGGCTCATCTTTGTGGGCGCCCTGGCCTTGGCGTCCTTCAAAGTCGTGCCGCTCCCCGTGGCGGGACTGCTCGGCGCGTTTTTGATTTTCGCGACCCGCTGCGTGTCCCCCGTCGAAGCCTACCGCGAGGTGGAATGGCGCGCCGTCATGCTCATCGGCTGCATGCTCGCGCTCGGCGAAGCCATGCTGCACACCGGCACGGCACTGTATCTCGCCACGCAACTCGCCAGCGTCACCGCGTCGCTGCCGCCGATCTTCCTGCTCGGCGGTTTCTTCCTGCTCACGGTCGCGCTGACTCAACCCATGTCCAACCAGGCCGCCGCCGCCGTCATCCTGCCCATCGCGGTCCAGACGGCGCAGCAGCTCGGACTAAACCCGCGCCCCTTCGCCATGATCATCGCACTCGCGGCGAGTTGCTCCTACCTCACGCCGCTGGAGCCGGCGTGCCTCATGGTTTACGGGCCCGGCCGTTACCGCTTCTCCGATTTTCTACGCGTTGGCGGCCCACTGGTCGTGGTGATCTTCGTCATCGCGCTGTATTTGGTGCCTCGTTACTGGCCGCTCGTGGAAACCGCCGCCACACCCTGAGGCCAGATCGCCACCCCGCCCGCTCGTGCATGCCGGGGCGGTTTGTGCGCGTGACCGGTTCCGCTCAGGACACCCCGCGTTTGGCGCCGCTGGCCGCGACGGCCGCCTCGATGATGGTGATGTTTTGATTCACCGAATCGATGTAGCGGTTGCGCCCCGATGGATAAGGACGCGCCAGAAAACGGTAGAGTCCGAGGAGTTCGTTATCGAGCTTGGGCAGCACCGAGGTGCGCCAGAATTGCGGCGTCTTCGCAGTGAGTTCCTCCACCGAGCGATAGACGCGCTGGTCCATCGGCACGCCCGCGAAATTGTCCGACTCCTCGAACTCCGCGAAAAGATTGGGCAGATCTCCGAGGTAGTTGAGCGCCGACATCTGGCCCAGGTAATCGGCCGTGGCCACCGCGCAGCCGATGATGCCTTCCACCGGATTCTGGAAATGCAGCCGGCGGATCACCGTCGTCGGATTTGTGCAACGGATCGCGCCGAGCACGCCATCGAGCTCATCGAGCGAAACCCCGAGGGTCGGTAAATAAGACGACGCCACCGCGCAGCTGCGCAGCACGTGAGTGAACGTGTATTTCGCGCCGGTCCCGGTCTGGTCGGAGCGGAGCTTCAGGTAACCGGTGTCGTGCAGCAGCGCCGCGGCGATCCCGAGTTCGAACTGCCGCGGGTCCATCCGCGGTTCGATCCCCGCGAGATGCCGGCCTTCCATGATCTCGGCGAAGCAGAACGTGACCTGCAAGGTGTGCTCAAGATCGTGATACGGCGTGTCGATCGGCTGATAGTCGAGATAACGGCCGGCGAACATCGAATCCACGTCGGCAAACACCCGCACAAACAGTCCCGGCTCCGTGCGCGGAAACATGCGACGAAAAACCGCCAGCGTGGCGTCAGCCACCGTAAAAGCGCGTTTCGTGTCGATCGGGTGAGACATTGCGTGGGCTCTGCAAAACCCGGGCCAGCTTCGAGCCGCCCGGAGTTCCTGAGCCGCGTGTGACTAATTATTTGCAGGAAAATCCGGCAAGCCCAATCTCCGTACTTTTCCCCACATAGAAGCGACCTCGCATGATCATCGGACTCACAGGCGGCATGGGCTGCGGCAAATCCACCGCCGCCCGCATTTTTGAAGAGTTTGGCTGCGCCCGTCTCGATTCCGACGAACTCATCCGCGACCGGATTCTTCCCGACCCCGAGGTGGAAAAACTCGCCGCCACGCACTTCGGCGCCGACGTCCTCAACGCCCAAGGCCACATCGATCGCGCCCGCCTCGCGCAGGTTATCTTTAGTGACGAAACCAAACTCGCCGCGTGGGAGTCCATCATTCACCCGCGGCTTTATACGCTCTGGCGGGCCACGATCGACGCCGCCCCGGAGCGCGCCTGGCTGATCGAGGTCCCGTTACTGTATGAGAAACAGCTGGAAAAATGGTTTGATTTCATCGTCTGCGTCACCACAACCTCGGCCCGTCAATACGCCCGGCTGCAAGAGCGCGGACTTTCCCAAGCGCTCGCCGAGGCCCGGATTTCCAAGCAATTGCCCTTGGCAAAAAAAACAGAGTTAGCTGACTGCGTGCTGTCCAACGACGGCTCCCCGCGCTTTCTGCGCGACCAGATCGCCCATCTGGTTGCCCGCCTCGGTCTGAATCGCTGATCTCCGCGCCCTGGCTGCGGAAGCATTCAGCGACAGGCGCCCTCCCCGCTCCCCCTTTTCTCAACGCATCCAATTTATTATGGCAGACACTTCCTCCGACGGCGACACCGCCGCCAAGTCCGGCAAATCCGAAGGCGCTTCCGCGCCCAAGAAAAAAACGCGCGCCACGCCCGCCGCCACTCGCGCTCCCCGCGCGAAAAAAGCGGTCAAGGCTCCGGCCAAATCCCGCGCCGCCAAGGACGAATCCTCCGCCCCCGAGCTGCCCTTCGCGCCCGAGCCCACGCCTCCGCCTCGCGCCGAACCCGCTCCGGCACCCCGCACCGAGCCGGTCGAGCGCGCTGAACACGTCGAGCGATCCGAACGGCCCGAACGCGTCGAACGTGCTGAACGTCCCGACCGCGCCGAGCGCTCCGACGAACCGCCCGCCCGCGAACGCGAGGTCTTTACCCCACGCCGCGAATCCGCGCCCAGCAGCGAATCGCCCGCCAGCTCCTCCGCCCCCGTCTCCGAATCGTCCGCTCCCGCCGCATCGGACTCCGCACCCGCGGCTCCCTCTGAAGGCACCGACTCTTCGCAACAGGGCGGCGGCGACGCATCCGACTCCGGCCATCGTCCCCAACACGGCGGCGGCGGCCATCATGGCGGCGGCGATCAACAGCAGCACGGCGGTGGCCGTCCGCAAAATCAGAACGAACCTTTTTGGAAGCGCGACAAGCGCGGCAAACGCAACCGCGGCGGCGGTGGTGGCGGTGGCGGTAAACATGGCGGCGGCCAACACGGTGGTGGTGGCGGCAACTGGCAGCAACAAGACCGCGCGCCGAAACACCCCCAGCAGCCCCCGCCGCCCAACCTGAACCCCGTTTTCGGCGAGCTCCCCAACCCCAACCGTTTCGCCGATCTCGCCGCCCTTGCCACGAGCGCCACCGAGATCGCTTCCGGCGGCGGCGACCCGCTCTACATCGACCAGCTCTACACGCTCACGCTTCACGAACTCACCGCTGAAGCCCGCCGCCTCGGCGTCAGCTTCGAAGGCGCGCCCAACCGCAAGCAGCTGCTCGCCGCCGTCTTCAAATTCGCCTCGGAGGCAAAGCGACCGATCATCGATCGCGGCTACATCGATCTCACCGACAAGGGATACGGCTTCATTGTCCATCCCAAGCTCAACTACCGCCTGTATCCGGAAGACTCGTACCTTCCCGAATCCCTCATCAAACTCTACGGCCTCAAACGCGGCCATGTGGTCGAGGTTCAGGTCGAGGCACCGCGCGAAGGCGAACGCTGCCCGTCCGTCGTGCGCGTTGAAAAAGTCATGGGCGGCGATCCCGTCGAGATCTCCAAGGTCACGCCCTTCGAGGAACTCACGCCCTACTACCCGCTTCAGCGCATCCTGCTCGAAGCCACCGAGATTCACAAAGACGTCTCGATGCGCATGGTGGATATCCTCACGCCCATCGGCTTCGGCCAACGCGGCTTGATCGTGGCGCCCCCGCGCACCGGCAAAACCGTGTTGCTCCAAAACATGGCCAACTCGATCTCGAATAATTTCCCCGAGGCCACGTTGATCCTTCTGCTGATCGACGAACGCCCCGAAGAGGTCACCGATTTCCGCCGCCACACGAAGGGCGAGGTCGTCAGCTCCACCTTCGACGAAGCGCCCGAGAGCCACGTCCACTGCGCCGAGATGGTCGGCGAAAAAGCCCGCCGCCTCGTCGAGCAGGGCAAACACGTCGTCATCCTCCTCGACTCGATCACGCGCCTCGCCCGCGCCTACAACGCCCTCGCCTCCAACTCCGGCAAGATCATGTCCGGCGGTATGGAAGCCACCGCGCTCCAGCGCCCGAAACGCTTCTTCGGCGCCGCCCGCAACATCGAGGGCGGCGGCTCGCTCACGATCATGGCCACCGCCCTGATCGACACCGGCAGCCGCATGGACGAAGTCATCTTCGAAGAGTTCAAGGGCACCGGCAACATGGAGCTCCACCTCGACCGCGGCCTCGTCGACAAGCGCATCTTCCCCGCGATCAACGGCGACCGTTCCGGCACGCGCAAAGAAGAGCTCATCTATCACCCGGAAGAGATCCTCCGCATCCACGGCCTCCGCCGCGCCATGCAGGGCATCCCGCCGGTCGAAGCGATGGAGATGCTCATCAACCGTCTCAAGAAGACCAAGACCAACGCCGAGTTCCTGATGAGTTTGAACCGGTAAAGCGTGAACCGATAAACCGGATACGCTGCGGCCCGCGAGCCGCACCCGCGTTTTCGACTCCAGCCTCCGCCCATGAGCGTCGCCCGAATCCTGATTCCGGTCATCGCGCTCATGATCGGAGGCTGGTTCGTTTTTGACGGCGCCCGGGCGCTCGCTACAGGCGACTACCTGACCGCCAAAACCGGACCGCGCGCCGGCCAGCTTGGCCCGTGGTCTCTCCTTGTCGCGAAGACCGGCCTCAATCCCCGCGGTACCGCCGTCAAACTCGTTCACGTCGTTCTCGGCCTTCTGTGGGTGCTCGGCTTTATTCTCTTTCTCGTCCATCCCGGGTCTGCCTGGTGGCTGCTGCTCGCGTCCTCGGTCAGCACGCTGTGGTATTTGCCCCTCGGCACCGTTCTCTCTCTGATCGAACTCGCGCTACTCCTCACCCCAGCCATCCGCGCGCTCAGATAGCACCGCCCTGCGCCCCGCCTTTTCTTCGCTTCGTCTTCGCTCCACCTTCGCTCCTTCGCCCCTTCGCGACTCCCCTGCCCTCAGCGTAACCCCCGCCCGGTAAATCCCGCGTAAATCCCGGCCTGATCGCGAGACGTTCATCGCCAACGCGTGGTCTGTCCGCTTTTTAAGCCGTAATACCTTTATCCCGATGAGCTACGAAATGAACGACTTGCTGGAACTGGTGGTCGACCAAAACGCGTCCG
>CAMLSH010000045.1 GCA_946482625.1 uncultured Opitutaceae bacterium | reverse complement strand
TTCCGCTCGGTTACGGACGCACCGTCTCCGGTCGCGTGGGCAAAGATCAGGGTTTTAACGCCTATCCGCTCCGCACCTCCGACGGCCTCAGCTACGCCGTCGGCGCCACGATCAAACTCACCGGCGAGCGCTACAAGCTGGCGAACACGCAGGAACATTGGTCGATGGAAGGCCGCGACATCGTGCGCGAAGCCAACTTCGACGAATACCTGAAGAACCCTGGCTTCGTTGACGACATCGGCACCGAGTCGCATTCGCCCGCGATCTACGGCGCGGACAATACGCCGGCCAACGACAACAAACTCTCCCGCGAAGAACGCGCCCAGCTCGCTGCGAAGCGTGCGACCGAACTTCCCCGCGGCGGCTCTCTCTACGTCACGCCCGCCTTCACCGGTGTTCACCAATGGGGCATGGCGATCGACCTGAACACATGCATCGGCTGCAACGCCTGCATCATCGCGTGTCAGGCCGAGAACAACATCCCGATCGTCGGCAAGGACCAGGTCCTGCGCGGCCGTGAGATGCATTGGATTCGCTTGGATCGTTACTACTCCGACGGCCAAGCCGACGCGCGCGCAATGGCTGATTTGTTCAGCGATACCCCCAGCAAGAATCGCGAGCTGCCCGAAGACCCCCAGGTTTCCCTCCAGCCTATCGCCTGTCAGCACTGCGAAACCGCCCCGTGCGAAACCGTGTGCCCCGTCAACGCGACGGTTCACGACGAAGAAGGCCTCAACGGCATGGCGTACAACCGCTGCATCGGCACGCGTTACTGCGCCAACAACTGTCCATACAAGGTCCGCCGTTTCAATTTCTTCGACTGGAACAAGCGCCAGCTCGACCAGCTTTACATGGGACCGCTCGGCGAGAGCGGCATGCCCGAGCTCGTCAAGATGGTGAAGAATCCAGACGTCACCGTGCGTATGCGCGGCGTCATGGAAAAGTGCACCTACTGCGTGCAGCGCATCCAGCAGGCCAAGATCGCCCAAAAGGTGAAGGCACGCGCCTCCGGCGACGTGAAGATCCCTGATGGTACGGTCAAAGTTGCCTGCCAACAGTCCTGCCCGGTGGACAGCATCTATTTCGGCGACATCAGCGATCCGACCAGCGAGGTCTCCAAGGCAAAAGCCCGCGAGCAGGATTATTCGCTTCTCGGATATCTCAACGTCCGCCCGCGCACGACCTTCCTCGGAAAACTGCGCAACCCGAACCCGGCGATGCCCGACTACGCCGCCATCAAGACTCCTTTCAGCCGTCAGGAATACGAAAACAAGAACCACCCGCCTCACGGCGACGATCATGGCCACGGTCACGATCACGACTCGCATGGGGCAGGGGAGCACGACTCGCACGGCACACCCGCTAAAAATGAGCATGGCCACACCTCGCTCCAAAACCTTAAGCGCATCGGAGGGCTCAGCTAATGGCTCACGCCGCTGATCACGCCGCCTCGCCGGCCATCCTTAAGGAAGTAAAGCCCGCGGTCCTCCCGCGCGCAGTCCTTGTCGAAAACAACCGCAGCTTCGCGTGGATCACCGACAAGGTGTGCTCTATCATCGAGGGCAAGACGCCCACATGGTGGTGGGTCTGCTTCATCCTCGCCTGCTTCGTCGCCTCCTTCACGGTCGCGGGCATCACCTATCTCGTCGCCACCGGCGTCGGTGTGTGGGGCCACGCGAATCCCGTCAACTGGGCGTGGGACATCGTTAACTTCGTGTTCTGGATCGGTATCGGCCATGCCGGTACGCTCATCTCCGCGATCTTGTGCTTGTTGCGCCAGAAATGGCGTACGTCCATCAATCGCGCCGCGGAAGCTATGACGATCTTCGCCGTCGTGTGCGCCGGTATCTTCCCGGTCTTCCACGTCGGTCGTGTCTGGTTCGCCTGGTATCTCTTCCCGATCCCGAACTCCAACTACATCTGGCAGAACTTCCGTTCTCCGCTGGAGTGGGACGTGTTCGCCGTTTCGACCTACGGTACTGTTTCCGTTCTCTTCTGGTACGTGGGTCTGATTCCCGACTTGGCCGTTCTTCGCGACCGCTTCTTCAAGGCCGGTAATAAACTTCGCTCCACGATCTACGGTTTCTTCGCCATGGGCTGGCGCGGTTCAAACCGCCACTGGAGCAACTACGAAATGGCGTACCTGATCCTCGCCGGTATCTCCACGCCGCTCGTGTTGTCGGTGCACACCATCGTCTCGTTCGACTTCGCCGTGTCGCTCCTCCCGGGCTGGCACACCACGATCTTCCCTCCGTACTTCGTCGCAGGCGCGATCTTCTCGGGCTTTGGCATGGTGCTCACGCTCATGCTCCCGCTGCGCGCGATCTACAAACTCGAGGATCTCATCACGCAGTACCACATCGACTGCATGTGTAAGATCACTTTGGCGACTGGTACGATTGTGGGTTACGCCTACGGCATGGAGTTCTTCATCGCGTGGTACGGTGCGAACCCGTACGAAGGCTTCGCTTTCGTGAACCGCGCGTTCGGCAACTACGCCTGGGCTTACTGGATCATGATCGGCTGCAACGTCATCACGCCGCAGTTCTTCTGGTTCAAGAAGGTCCGCGAAAACACCTGGTTCGTCTGGGTGCTCTCGATCTTCGTCAACGTCGGCATGTGGTTCGAACGCTTCGTGATCATCGTTACCTCGCTGGCCCGCGACTTCCTACCGTCGAGCTGGGGTTACTACAGCCCGTCGATTGTCGAAATCTTCACCTTCTTTGGAACGTTCGGCGTCTTCTCGGTGCTGTTCCTCCTGTTCATCCGCTTCCTGCCCATCATGCCGATGGCGGAAATCAAGGCCGTCACCCCGCAAGCCGACGCGCACGCCGGCCACGGGCACGACAAACACTAAGCCGTCATTCCACTCTCACCCTCAACTTTCACTGAGAAAATGGCAGCACAACCACACGGCTTGATCGCCACATTTGAAACCACTCCCGACGTCATGCACGCCGCCGAGATGGTGCGCGACGCGGGCTACAAATCATGGGACTGCATCACCCCGTTTCCCATCCACGGCCTAGACAAGGCCATGGGCGTGAAGCGCTCCATCGTCCCTCGTTTCTCTCTGGTCGGCGGCTTGATCGGTTTCACCACCGGTATGTCGATGATCTGGTTCACCAACGGCTTTGATTATCCGCTGATCGTCGGTGGCAAACCGCTCTTCAGCCCGATGTTCGCCTTCCCGGTTTCCTACGAGTTGACGATTCTCTTCACGGCCTTCGCCACCATCGGCGGCATGTTCTTCCTGAACCGTCTGCCGATGCACTACCATCCGGTGCTCAAGTACGACCAGATCCACCGCGGCATGGATGACCTTTTCTTCATCGTGATCGACGCACGCGACCCGAAATTCAACTTCACCGCCACCAAGGCCCTCCTTGAGAAGGCGGGCGGCAAATCCATCACGGAGCTGGAAGCCTGAGCCATGCGATACGCCTATCTCGTTCTCGCTCTCGTCGTCGTCGGCTCGGTTTCCATCCTCGGATTCCGCGGCTCGGTCACGACCAAGCCACCCCTCGAAGTTTTCCCGGACATGGACCGCCAGGCTAAATACAAGCCGCAGGCCGCCAGCCCGTTTTTCGCTGATGGTCGCGCCGACCGCCCGCTTCCCGCTGGCGTCGTCTCTCGCGGCAATCTGCGTGCGGACGACCATCTCTATCTCGGCAAAGCGTCCAACGGCAGCTTTGCATCAGGTTTTCCGGCGGCGATCTCCATCGACGCGAAGCTGATGGAACGCGGTCGTGACCGTTACTCGATCTATTGCCTGCCTTGTCACGGTGCGATCGGTGATGGTAACGGAGTCACCAAATCCTACGGCATGGGCTCGACGCCGACCTACCACAGCGACCTGCTCCGCAAGATGCCCGAAGGCGAAATTTTCAACACGATCACAAACGGCAAAGCCACCATGCTCCCGTACGCTGACAAACTTTCCCCCGAAGATCGCTGGGCCGTCATCGCCTACGTTCGCGCCCTCCAGCGCGCGCAGACCGGCACGATCAACGACGTTCCCGCCTCTCACAAATCGGAGCTTGGTATCAAATGAGCACCCACGCTGCATCTGCTCCCGTCTCACTTTCTGCTGAATCCAGCGCCAGCGGCGCCGGCAAAGCGCTTGTCATCGGCCTCATCGGTCTCGCGCTGTCTGGCGTGAGCTTCTTCGTCTCCGAGGCGCACGCCGCCGCGTTGTCCTATCTGGTCGGCCTGACCTTCTGGACCGCCATCGCCATCGGCATGCTGATGTGGACGATGATCCACCACATCTTCGACGCCTCGTGGTCGGTCATTCTGCGTCGCCAGTTCGAGCATGGTATCTCCGCGTTTCCTTGGCTTGGTCTGTTGTTCGCGCCGCTCGTCATCGCTTCATGGATGGGCACCCACGACATCATCTGGCCGTGGATGAATGAAGCCGGTGCGGTTCACGGTGGCCACGGCACGATCGGTGAAGACGTGCTCTACGTGAAGAAAGCCGCGTTCCTGAACTTGAATATGTTCACGGGCATGACGATTGGCTTCTTCGTCATCTGGATGTGGCTCTCGGCCCGTCTGCGCAAAGCCTCCTTCGCGCAAGACCTCGACGGTGACCTCAAGTGGACCCGGATGAATCGCAAGACCGCCGCCTTTGGTATCGCGCTCACCGCGGTCACGCTGACGCTCGCCTCCATTTATTGGATCAAGAGCCTTGAGTATCACTGGTTCTCCACGATGTACGGCGTGTGGTTCTTCGCAAACTGCGTGCGCGGCGCTCTGGGCATCGGCGTTCTCATCATGATCTGGCTCCTCGCTCGTGGTGACTACAAGGGCATCCTCAACACGAATCACTTCCACTCGGTCGGCCAGCTGATCTTCGCCTTCACGGTGTTCTGGGCCTACGTGACCTTCTCGCAGTATTTCCTGATCTGGAACGCCAACGTTCCCGAAGAAACCTTCTGGTATAACCTCCGCGAAATCCACGCCGACGGTACACCCAGCCAGTGGAAATACGTGGGCATGCTGATCCTCTTCGGCCACTTCGTGCTGCCCTTCCTCTACCTGCTCTCCTACAAAAACAAAATCATCCCGTCCCGCATCAAGCTGATCGTCATCTGGACGCTCGCGATGGTCCTCGTCGATCTTTGCTACAACATTTTGCCCGCGCTCAAAGACGGCCACGGCGACCCGCTGCCGTTCCTCTCGTTGAACCTCGTCTGGGTTCTGACCTCCGTCATCGGCGTTGGCGGCATCTGTGTCTGGTCTTACCTGCGCAGCTTCCCGACCCAGAAACTCATCCCGATCCGCGATCCGCGCATTGGCGAATGCCTCACACACCATGAGTGATAATTCTCCCGCTCCGAAAAACTTCTGGGTGACGCTCGCCGCCATCATCGGCGGCTTCGCGATCTTCCTGCTCATCCTCTTCATCGCGTATCTCCCGCAGAAGCCGGCTCCTCTTCCCGAAGGCACCAAGACCCCGGCCGAGCGCACCGCGCTCCTCGCCGATCTGCGCGCCAAAGAAAAAGCAGCGACGACGACTTACGGCTGGGTCGATCAAGCGGCTGGCGTCGTCCGTCTGCCGACGGATCGTGCCGTTGAGCTCACCATCAAAGAGCTCAACGCCAAGAAATAGGCTCACGGATGGACTGGTTTAACGAATGGTTCTTCTACGGGCTCGCGTTTCTTGTCGCCGTAGCGATCACGGGATCGGCGGTCTACGCGCTTTATTGGGCCTCCTCGAAGGGCCAGCTGCGCGATCTTGAAAAAGGCGCCGCGTCGATTTTCGACGATAAGGAGCCCATCGGCCGGCCTACTGATTTTTTCCCGGGCAAAGCGCCCCAAAGACCGCTCTAATTTCGCCGCCAACATCCGCTAATTTTTCCCTTTCCCGGCCAGATTAGCGGTGAACGTCGCCGCTCCCTCGTTCACATACCTCTCACTTTACCAATGGCCTCCGCTTCCAGTTTAGCCGCCTCGGTCAGTCCGGCGACGTCATCCGACATGGTGACACGCGCCGAGCTGAGCGAGATCGATGCCTCCACCAAGGCTCCGGCGATGTTCTTCCTGTGTTCCGCGATCCTCTGGCTGCTCGTCGGGACCGCCTTCGCGATCATTGCGTCGTTCAAGCTGCACAAGCCGGAGTTTCTCGGCGACACCGAGTGGCTGACCTTCGGCCGCGTGCGCACCGTGCATTTGAACGCCGTCGTTTACGGCTGGAGCGTCAACGCCTCCTTTGCGGTGGCACTCTGGCTGATGGCCCGTCTGGCCCGCTCGGTCGTTCGTCACAGCGGTTTGCTCATGCTCGCCGGTGCGCTCTGGAACATCGGCGTCACGATCGGTCTCTTGGGAATTCTCGCTGGCGACAGCACCTCGGTCGAGTGGCTCGAAATGCCGGTGTACGCGACCCCGATGCTCTTCGTGGCGTACGCGCTCGTTGGCGCTTGGGCGGTGATCACCTTCCGCTTCGGCAAATCGGAGCACATCTACGTATCGCAATGGTACATACTCGCGGCGTTGTTCTGGTTCCCGTGGCTGTACTCGGTGGCCCAGATCATGATCCTCTTCGCGCCGGCCCGCGGCACGGTTCAGTCTTTGGTCAACTGGTGGTTCGCCCACAACGTCCTCGGTCTCTGGTTCACGCCCATCGGTCTCGCCGCCGTTTATTACTTTCTGCCGAAGGTCCTCGGTAAACCCATTCACAGTTATTACCTCTCGGTTCTCGGTTTTTGGTCGCTCGCGATCTTCTACAACTGGGCGGGTGTTCACCACTTGATCGGCGGTCCGGTTCCCGCCTGGGTGATCACGGCCGGCATCGCGGCGAGCTTCATGATGGTGATCCCGGTCGTCGTCACGGCGATCAATCATCACCTCACCATGATTGGCAGTTTTGGCGCTCTTAAATTTAGCCCGACACTTCGGTTCATCGTTTTCGGCGCAGTCAACTACACTCTGGCAAGTTTGCTTGGCTCGCTCATGGCTGATCGCGGCGTGAGCGAAGTGGTTCACTTTACGCACGCCATCGTCGGGCACTCCCACCACGGGCTCTACGCCTTCTTCACGATGGTGATGTTTGGCTCCATCTACTACATCCTGCCCCGCGTGCTGCACCGCGAATGGCCTTCGGCCACGTTGATCAGCCTCCACTTTTGGACGACTGCCATCGGTTCTCTCGTGATGGTGATCGTGCTTTCGATCGTCGGCACCAAGCAGGGGCTCGCGATGAACAATGCCTCCATCCCGTTCCTCAGCATGGAGCAGGCCGACGTGGTTCGCGCCACGATCGAAGGCCTCAAACTCCGTAGCTACACCGGCATTCTGATCACCATCGGCCATCTCGCGTTCGCGATCAATTTCACCTGGATGCTGTTCCGCCCGCGTGCCGAAAACACCGCGCCTACGCTCTTCCGCAATCCGGATCCCGACCTGGAGGTCACCGCTCGATGAATCGCGCCCCGCTCATTTTTCTCGGCATCTTTTTCACGCTGGCGTTCTCGTGGACCGGCATCGTGCTGACCAATCAGCTCGCCTACGGCAAACTGGAGCCCGTTTTTGACGAAGGTGAAGGCAAGTCCTTCCCCGAGGCCATCCCGGGTCTCGCCGCCCAAGGCAAACTCGTGTATCAGGATCTTGGTTGCATCTACTGCCACACCCAGCAGGTCCGCCGTCCCGGTTATGGTGGCGATATCGATCGCGGCTGGGGCGAGCGCCAGAGCGTGGCGCGCGATTACATTCGCGAGCGCCGCGTGCTGCTCGGCACGATGCGCACCGGCCCCGATCTGCGTAACGTCGGCGCACGTTTCGCCGGCGAAGGCGGTCGCGAGTGGCATATCCGCCACATGTACGATCCCGAAATCACTTCGCCGGGATCGACCATGCCGAAGTTCAAGTTTCTCTTCGAGACCCGCAAAATCGTCGGCGAGCCCTCTCCAAAGGCTGTGCAGCGCCTGCTCCCCGCGAGCGCCCAACCGGCGCCCGGCTACGAAATCGTTCTTTCCGATCGCGGCAATGCGTTGATCGAGTACCTCCTCAGCTTGAACGATCCCTACACCTATCCTGAGGAAGCGAGCCGCGTATACGTCGAGCCCAAGCGGGAAGAAAAAGCCGCGCAACCGGAGGGCACCAAATGAGCGCCGCCGATCCCAAGAAGAATAATCCCAAGATCGAGCAGGCCGCCGCCTCGGACCAAAACATCCAGGAGGTTCACGCCGTCCTTCTCCGCGAGAAACCGGAACCGGCCGAAGGTTATTCGCCGATGCCGCTTTTCCTCCTCGGGTTTATTTCGGCGGTGATTCTCATTGTCGGCATCTATTTCGTCCACAACCGCGGCGGTATCGGCCCGGTTGCGCCGTATTTAAGCTTCAAGGACGCAGCCCTCGTTTACGACGAGCGTTACGATCCTGCCACCGCTCCCGGCGCGGGCGCGGCCAAGGAACTCACCCCCGAGCAGATCGTCGCTGCGGGCAAAAAACTCTACGCCACCTGCGCGACCTGCCACCAGCCCTCGGGCGCGGGTTTGGGCACGACTTATCCTCCGCTCGCGAAGTCCGAGTGGGTCAACGGCAGCGAAGAGCGCCTCATCCGTATTCTCCTCAACGGTCTCAGTGGCGAAGTCACCGTGGCCGGAAACAAATACAACGGACTGATGCCGGCCTTCGGCAAAGTCCCGGGAGGCGGCTATAACTGGACCGACGACAAGATCGCCCATGTGTTGACCTATATCCGGCAGGAGTGGGGCAACACCGCCGCGCCGATCACCACCGCGAAGGTCAAAGAGATCCGCGAACAAGGTGCTGGAACTCGTGGCACGAACTGGACCGAAGCCGAGTTGCTCGCGCTGCCTTGAGCTGAATAACCCGCTCGTAGAATACGCTTCTCTCTCTCAAAGCCCGGCCGACTTCGGCCGGGCTTTTTAGTGCGCCGAGGCGTCCGGATTAATCGCGCGAAGTCTAAAACATATCTCCCTTCCAACCCCACATACCCTTTTTCACGCTGATGAATTTCACGTACACGCGGTCCTTCGCGATGCCGAGATGATCCTCGATCAACGCGCATAACGCCTGGCAGAGGACCTTCGTTTTTTTAGCGGGCAGCCCGATGCTCTTAACTTCCAGAAATGCCACCGGATCGTCGCTCCCGGCAAAAATCATCGGGGTGTCGGCTTGGATTGCGACCATCACAAACTCTTCGGGCTTTTGCAGCTCTTGGGCCACGAGGGCGGAGGCGGTTTTCAGCACGGCGCGCTCGGCCTTTTTGGTCAGCGGCAGATTGGTTTGGATTTTGAGGTAGGGCATAAAAAGGGCGGGGCTCGCGTAGTGTAGTCGTGGAGGCGGCGCTGTCTAATGGAGGCACTGCTTTGGCGCGCTTTACGGGCGCATCTCCGCCGTACATGTTCGCCCGCACCCTCCGTCGCCTTGAAGAAGACCAACGTCGTCCGCGCTTACTACATTCTCCCGTGCTGCCTGTTGCTGCTCAACCTGGCCAACAACCTAATCTCCTACAAAGCCGAGGTGATCCACGATCCCTTTTTGCGGATCGTGGTGATCATCCTGTTGGTGTTGTTCGGCGGATCGGTCGTTGCGTTTGCGATGGCGCCGGGACTCGAGGCGTTGGTGCGCAGTCTTCACCGCGGCAGCCGCCACGAAGCGGGCCGGGTGGGTGAGGTGCTGTTCCTGCTCGCGTTGGGCGCGGCGGTTTTCTGGCTGTATTACCGGATGTATATCGACGGTCCGGAATCGTTGCTGCCGCGCGCGTGGTGGAATGCCGGCGGATAATCCAATGCCGAAAAATCTGCGTCGCGAATCGTGTGTAACTACCTGCCGCTAAGCGGCTTTCGCGTAAGTGGTGGACCCTACTGGACTCGAACCAGTGACCTCTTCCATGTCAAGGAAACGCTCTAACCAACTGAGCTAAGGGTCCGTTCACTTGCGAGTCGCGGAGTAAGCACGGCGGGCGGCGGGTGCGGCAAGAAAAATTTCGGGGATGTTTGTTGTCCTTTCCCGGGTTGCGCCGCCCGCTCGAAATGCGTGCAAGCCACCGCTTGAAAGCCGCGGTGTTTTCGTGCCCATATCGGCGCCATGCTTCAGTCGCTCCGCATCAAGAACCTCGCCCTGCTCGAAGAAGTGTCGCTCGATTTCGATGCTGGTTTCACGGCGGTGACCGGGGAAACGGGCGCGGGGAAAAGCATCCTGCTGGGCGCGCTCAGCCTTCTCGCCGGCGAACGTGCGGACAAAACCATCATCCGTCAGGGCGCACCGGCCTGTGAGGTAGAGGCGTCGTTGTTTTTCAAGCACACGAAGGCGATCGATACCTTGCTGGCGGAGCTCGATTTGCCCGCGTGCGAGGACGGCTTGCTGATCTTGAAACGCAGCGTGCCGCGGGAGAAGGCTCCCAAGATCACCGTCAATGGCGGACTGGCGACGCTGGCGTCGCTCCAGCGACTTGGTGAGGCGTGGGTGGATTTTCACGGGCCGAGCGAGCCTCGGCGCCTCTTGAAAGAGAGCTGCCAACGGGAGCTGCTGGATCTTTTCGGTCGCGCAGGAGCCGCGTTCGAGACGTATAAGAAAAGGTACGACACGTGGCGCGAGCGCGTCGCAGCTCGCGAGCGGATCGCCAACGAAACCAAACTGTCGCCCGAGCAGCTGAAGTTTCTCGAATCCCAACTCGCGCGGCTTGATGCGCTCGAACTCACCGACGAAGCGATCGAGGCGTTGGAGCGGGATTTCCAGCGGCAAAGTCGCGCGCAGGAACTGATCGAATTATCGGCCGCGCTTGCGAACGGACTCACCGGCGAAGATGGCACGACCGGTCGTCTGGCCGCGCTGGTACGTGAGGCGCGGCACTTGGAAACTCTGGACCCAGCGAGCAAGGCGCTCGCTGACCGGCTGGCCTCGGCCTCGGTCGAGCTCGCCGATTTGGGAGCGGAATTCGAGGCGTTGAGCGGTGAGTTTCAGTTCGATCCCGAGCAGGCGGAGCAGCTGCAAACACGCATGAATGCGTGGCTCGAAGCGAAACGAAAGCACGGCGGCGATGTGTCAGCCGTCGCGGCTGCGCGAGAAGAGATGCGCCGGCGGCTTGAGGCTCAAAGTGACATCGAAGGCACCCTCTCACGGCTGGAAAAAGAGATCGCCGAAACGGAACGCGCGGCGAAAAAAGACGCGCAGGCGTTGCGCGCGATTCGCGAAAAGGCTGCGAAGGAGTTGTCGAAGATCGCGGCCAAGAGCATCGCCCAGCTTGGCTTCAAGAAAGCGGATTTCCAGATCCGCATCGTGCCGCTGCCCGAGCTCGGGCCGGCGGGAGATTGTGGATGCGAGTTTTTGTTTTCGCCCAATGTCGGCGAAGCGCCTCTGCCGCTGAGCCGCATCGCATCGAGCGGCGAACTTGCGCGCGTGATGCTCGCGCTCAAGACGGTGCTCGCCGATCTGGACGACGTGCCGGTGTTGGTATTCGACGAGGTGGATGCGAACGTCGGCGGCGAGATTGGGAAAGTGGTGGGCGAGAAGATGGCTGAGATTGCACGCGGCCACCAAGTGCTTTGCGTCACGCATCTGCCGCAGGTGGCGGCCCAGGCAGACAATCATTTTGTCGTCACGAAGGATCAATCGAAAGACCGGGCGGTGGTCGCCATCTCGCCGATACACGAGAATCGCAAGAACCGCGTGAGCGAACTCGCCCGAATGCTCGGTGACCGCACCGCGAAGAGCGCGTTGGCGCATGCGGAAGAGTTGTTGGGGAAATAAGCCACTCTCTCCCGACGCTTGGTTTCGGGTGCCGCTTTCCGCCACTGCCTACCGCCCAGAATACCTGCGCCTGACTAAACGTGGACGCGGTTAATCGTCTGCCCGTGGTTCTGCCAAGATTGCCGTTAATCCGTCACAGCAGTTCTTCGCTTTTCACCCACTGGATCGCATGGCGGACGAGATCGGCGCCTTTCGCGAGGCGCAGCTTGATTTTGAGGTGCTCCCGGTAGGAATCGATCGTCTTCACGCTCAGGTTGAGTTTCGCGGCGATCTGCCGGGTGCTGTATCCATTGCCGATGTGGACGAGGACTTCCATTTCCCGATCGCTCAGGCTGTCCATGGAGAAAGTGAGTTCGTCGCGCTTGTTGTTCACGAAGCGGTGAAGCATGCGCTCTTTCATCCGGTCGCTTAGATATAGCTCGCCCTCAAGTACGCGACGGACCGCGATGGTGAGCGTGTCGGCCGCCTGGTCCTTCATCACGTAGCCCTTGGCACCGGCGCGCAGCGCGCGCTCTGCGTAGAGATTTTCGTCGTGCATCGAGAGCACGAGCATCTTCAGGCCGGGCGACAGCGACGTGAGGTTTTTGATGAGCTCGATGCCGCTGGTCGTCTTTAGTGAGATGTCGATGATCGCGACCTCAGGGTTGAGCTTTGGGATAAGATCGATGGCCTTCGGAACGCTGTCCGCCTCCCCACAGACTTGGAAGGTGGGTTGCTGCCCGAGCAGCGTCCCGATGCCGGCGCGCGTAACGGGATGATCGTCGACAATAAAGATCCGACGCGTCGCCGTTGTGGGTGGATGCGCGGTCGCCGGTTTACGGGTAAAAGTGGGCGTGAACGGTGCGGCGGTTTCCAAGGATTTCATGGCGAGATGCCTCCAGCATTGAAGTGATGTTTCGAAAACGAGCTTTCGCTTTCGCAGAACAAATGCCGCGTAAGGCGCCTGGAAATTAACCGGCTTAAAATTAGAAAGTTACGTAATTGTGCCCGTTCCGCTACTCATCGAAAGGAGCGCATTTTGCGCAGGTTTTTCCATCACCTGAGGCATTATGCACTATTCCGCCGCAGGTGATTTTACCGATAAGATCCAAAGGCGCCGCCCCGATGGTTTTTGTTCTTCGCCCATATTATTTAGGCGGTCGCGAACTCGCTTCATCCGAGTATAAACACTCCACGACCATCACGCGCCCATGCCTGTGCCGCGGTTGGCGTAGTGGGTTTCCGGCGACGTTGTTCGTGAGGACGGCAGAGCGCTGGAGTGGGCAGCCGTTCGCAGGCGAAATGATTGCGCGACGACATCATCCATATGGGGGCGCCGCCTGATATCCGGGGCGCCCGTTCGCCGGGTGGTGCGCTCGATTTTCAAATGGTACTCTCGCAACGCTCGCTGAGCTCGCATGAAAATCTCAAAGATCTGGAAAGGTCATCCTTATCCGCCCGGCGCCACATGGCGCGGCGACGGCGTCAATTTCGCGTTGTTTTCCGAGAACGCTACCGGCGTGGAGCTCTGCCTCTATGATCCGGAAAACCCGGCAAAGGAGACCGCGCGTATCCGGATAACGGAGCGCACCGACCGTGTCTGGCACGTGTTTCTTCCAGAGGCACGACCGGGATTGCTCTACGGCTACCGCGTCGAAGGGCCCTATGCGCCTCGGGACGGCCATCGGTTTAATCCAGCCAAGCTGTTACTCGATCCGTACGCGAAGGCCATCTCGGGCAAGGTGGACTGGCGGGACGAGATGTTCGGCTACATCATTGGGCACGAGGAGCAGGATCTGTCGAAAGACGAACGCGACAATGGTGCGTTGATGCCGAAGTCGGTCGTGGTCGATACGGCGTTTACGTGGGACGATGACGACCGGCCGCGGCGTCCGCTGCACGAGACGGTGATCTATGAGACCCACGTGAGAGGTTTTTCCAAATTGTGGGCGGAAATTCCGGCTGAGTTGCGCGGCACCTACGCGGGCATCGGTTGCCCGCAGGCGATAAGCTACTTCAAAAAGCTGGGAGTCACCGCCATCGAGATTCTTCCGGTGCATCATCACATCACGAGCAAGCACCTCATCGACAAGAACCTCGTCGATTACTGGGGCTACAACACGATCGGCTTCTTCGCTCCAGAATCCAAATACAGCAGCACCGACGATCGCGGCGGTCAGGTGCGCGAGTTCAAGACGATGGTGAACACTCTGCACAAGGCGGGCTTCGAGGTGATTCTCGATGTCGTCTACAATCACACCGTCGAGGGAAATCACCTCGGACCGACCTTGTCTTTTCGGGGCATCGACAACGCCGCTTACTACCGGCTCGTGCAGGACGACAAGCGGTACTACATGGATTACACGGGCACGGGCAACACGCTGAACATTCCGCATCCGAGGATGCTCCAGCTTCTCATGGACAGCCTGCGTTACTGGGTGACCGAAATGCACGTGGACGGCTTCCGCTTCGATCTGGCGGCGACGCTGGCGCGCGAGCTCCATGA
>CAMLSH010000044.1 GCA_946482625.1 uncultured Opitutaceae bacterium | reverse complement strand
CATTACATCGCCGGACTCGGCGAACAGGCTTACTTGAACAAAGCCGACGCACCGGAAATCCTCTTCGTGAGCCGCGACCCCATTGACCGTTCCGATGAAGCCTTCACCGATGCCCCTGCCTGACCAGCCCGCCCCTCTTCTCGCCTTCGGCGCGCACCCCGACGACATCGAGTTCGGTTGCGGCGGCATCATCGCGCGCAAAACCCAATCCGGCCACTCCGCCCATTTCGTCATCTGCTCGCGCGGCGAATCCGGCACAAACGGCACGCCCGCCGAACGCACGCAAGAGGCTGAAAAAGCCGCTGCGATCCTCGGCGCCACCGTCGAGTTCATCGATCTCGGCGGCGACGCGCACCTCACCCATTCCATCGCGCACGTTCTCCAACTCGCTGCGATCATCCGTTGCCTCCGCCCGCAAATCATCCTCGCGCCCACGGTCGTCGAAAACCAGCACCCCGATCACATCGTCGTCGGCCGCCTCGTCCGCGACGCCGCCCGCCTCGCCCGCTACGGCGGCGTCGCCGAACTGCGCGACACGCCCGCGCACGCCATCGCCTCGCTCCTCTTCTACGCCATCACGCCCGACGCCGAGCCGACCGACCGCTCCGCCATCCTCATCGACATCTCCGCTCCGGCCGTGATCGCCACGTGGACCGCCGCGATGGAGGCCCACGCTTCGCAAATGCGCACGCGCAACTACGTCGAACTCCAGCTCACCCGCGCCCGTCTCAACGGCCTGCGCAGCGGCGTCGATCACGCCATCGCCCTTTTCCCCAACGACCCGCTCGTATTCGACTCCCTGACACCGCTCACCCGTTCCGCCCGTCAGTTCTAACCGCTCTCTCCGCTCACCGATGCCCGCTCCCGCTCCGCTCAAAATCGGCATCACCTGCTACCCGTCCGTCGGCGGCAGCGGCATCCTCGCCTCCGCCCTCGGCGAAGAACTCGCACGCCTCGGCCACGAGGTCCACTTCATCAGCTACGAGCGCCCGTTCCGCATGCCGGCCAACGCACCGCGTCTCTTTTTCCACCCCGTCGACATCAGCGACTACGGCCTCTTCAAATACCCCGACTACACGCTTCCGCTTTCCGTCAAAATGGCCGAGGTCAGCCGCACGCACCGGCTCGACATCCTCCACGTCCACTACGCCGTCCCGCACGCCACCGCCGCGCTCCTCGCGCGCGACATGCTTCCCCCCGAGCTGCGTCCGAAAATCGTCACCACGCTCCACGGCACCGACACCACGCTGCTTGGCAAAGACCCCGCCTACGCTCCCGCCATCCGCCACGCGCTCGACGGCGCCGACGCCATCACGACCGTCTCGCACTTCCTCAAAGCCGAAACCCAGCGCCTCCTCGGCGTCGAGCGCCCCATCGATGTTATCCATAATTTCTTCGAGCCGCGTGCTCCGAAAGAATCCCGTGAAACGATCCGGGCGGGTCTCGGGCTGAAACCGCATGAGGTGATGATCCTGCATGCCTCAAATCTCCGACCGCTCAAACGCATCGACCTCCTCTTGGAAACCGCTGCGCGTATTCGTCCGGCGAATGCATTTAAACTCGTCATCCTCGCCGGCGGCGACTTCGAGCCATTTCTCCCCGAAGTCCTCCGACTCGGACTTGAAGACCGCGTGATCGCCCGCGCCAACGTCCCCGACATCGAAGACTACTTCAACGCCGCCGACCTCGGTCTCTTCACCTCGGAGTCCGAAAGTTTCTGCCTGAGCATACTCGAAGCCATGGCCTTCGCCTGCCCGAGCGTGACGACGAGCGTGGGCGGCATCCCCGAAGTCGTAGATCACGACATCAACGGCCTCCGCGTTCCCTTCGGCGACGCCGACTCCCTCGCCCGCGCCGTCGAATCACTTCTCGCAGACCCCTCCCGCCGCGCCGCACTCGGCCAGGCCGCGCAGAAAAAAGCCCGCAGCGCCTTCTCCGCTGCGGCAATCGTGCCGCAGTACGTCGCGCTCTATCGCCGCGTGTACGAGGCCGCCCGGTAACACCGGCTGCTCAACCCGAGCCGCGCGTGGACGAGCAGTGATGTCTCCAGCGACGCGCCACCACGAGCAACGACAGCGCTCCCAGGAACCACTGGCTCGGAGCACCACCACCACCACCCGAGGCCGGAGGCGTTGTTGGCGGCGGAGCCGGTGGAGCCGGCGGGGGCACATATTCATCGGCTCCAATATCGAACGCACCGCCGGTGGGACGCGCGTCGCCTTCAATGTCTATCGTGATGCCTTGAATGGTTGTGCCGGCGTTAACCACGCCGCTGATCGATCCCGTTAGCCGCAGGTCGCAGCTGGCCGGATCCTTGAACCACGCGGCCAGCGCCATGACGTGGTTGGTGGAGCTGGCCGGCGCCGCACTGTTGATCCCCGTGATGGCTTTGTTGCTCAGATTATTCCAAACCGTGACCGCAGACGGACAGTTGATGAACTCGATCGCGTTCGCGTAACTGCCTCTCACATACACAGAGTTGTGGAGTAGATAGGCCTGGCTGATCGTCTGCACGCTGATGGGCGCGCCGCCAAAACCCGTGGTGCGATTATCAGCGATCATGTTGCTCTCGATCCAGGCCTGTCCCGTGTACGTGTAATAGGGCGTGGCCTCGACTTTGATGGCCCGGTCGCAATCGAGGATCAGATTGTAGACAATATCCACGTCCGGCGTGAATCCGCGGAAATAGATCGCCGGCTCCGCCGTGGCGGCAGTTCCCACCACACCCGTGATCGCGTTGGCGGCGACCACCCAGCCGGTGACTTCCGTGCCATCGATCGCTGCTGTCGCGCTCATGCTCTCGATAGAGCACCCGATAATGGACCCACCGTCCGCACCCGATTGAATGATGAACGCCTGTCTTTTGACGTTCACAAACTCCAAGCCGACGACGCGAACATTGTCCGCCGCGATCGTGAAAACAGGTCCGTTCGTCCGCAACGCGCCATCGATCACCGCGGAAACGTTTCCGTCGGGTCCCTGAATCACCGTGCCCGCCGTCGTGATACTGGGCAGTCCCGATGAGCCCACCGGGTAATTTCCCGCGGCAAGATTCACCGTGAACGTCGCCGACGGATTGGCCGCCGCTTCGTTGAGCGCCGCGGTCAATGTCTGGAGATTGGTCACACTTCTCGTCTGCACCCCGGCGAGCTGCGTCGTCACAGAGACCGGCACCGTCTGCGCCGAGAGATTATCCTGACCGTCTATGGCGGCGACCGTGTAAGTGTAGGTCGTCGCGGCCTGCAAGGCGGTGTCGTAGTAAGTGTTTCCTTGGGAAGTCCCCACCTCCACGCCGTTCCGATAAACGCGGTAGCCTGCCACCAGCAGGTTGTCAGTGGATGTGGTCCATGAGACCTGAGCGGTCGTCGGCGAGTTGGAAACAACCACCAGATTGGTCGGCATCGTCGGCGGTTGTGTGTCCAGGATCTGCGTCGTGATCTGGACAACACCTGAATACGCCGACGACACACCGCCGCTCATCGTCTTGAGTCGAAAGCGATAGTCGCTCTGCGGCTGCAGGGTCGTATCGCTGTACGTCAACACGCCCGAAGCCAGTGACGCCAGCTGCACCCACGTCGTGGAATTTCCCGGCGCGCGCTCCACGATCACCGCATCATGCGCACCCGCGGGCAGCGTCCAGTCCAGGTTCACCGAGGTGGCTCGCACGCGTGAGACGTTCGGAGTCGACGGCCCCACCGCTGCAGACGCGGCGCTGAGTTTCCGGATCATCCCGTCGCTCTTGCTCAGCAGGAAAAGTTCGCCGCTCGCATCCATCGCCCAGCGCACATCAGCACGCCCCACATCCGTCGATGCCGCGCCGCCGGGCAGGTGGCTCACGCCGGTGCCACCCCGCGCGCGATACGCATCCACGATGATCGTGAACAGACCGTGATCTTCCGGCGTCGCCGTGAAACCACCGCTGAAAGTGCCCGAAAAATTGCCGGTGTAATCAAACGTCAGCAGTCCCGCTCCGAGCGAGTCGTCAGGATCGTCCCAGCGCAGATCGATCACGCCGATGTTCGCCACCGTGGCGGGATTCCTGTCGTTCACCGCGTCCATGTCCGAGAGGTTCGCATAGAAAAGCCGCGCCGTCGTGATGTCGCCGAACACATATTTCCCCTGCAACGCCGGGATCGCTGAGCCGCGGTAAACGTAACCGCTGGAGATCGCGTCACCGAACTCGAAGTTGTTCGAGTCCGAATGCGGGTAACTAATCACGGGGTACATGTAACCCAGTGTCGCGTCATTCCCCGGCAACGCCACGGTGCTCGTGCCGGGAGGATTCGCCGAGGCTCGCAGCCCTTCGCGCTCCGCCCAGCCATAGTTCCCTCCCGCTACGACGATGTTCACTTCCTCGGCATCGTGAAACCCGATGTCGTTCACCAAAAGCCGCGCCACCGCCGGCGTCGCCGGATCGATGTCCCACGAAAACCGGTGCGGATTGCGAAAACCAAACGCCCAGATTTCTCCGCGAGCGCCCGCAGTCGCCACAAACGGATTGCCCGCCGGAATGCCATAACGCTGCACGCCCGCGCCGTCCGGGTCGGCCACATTGATGCGCAGGATTTTTCCGCCCAGCGTCGCGAGACTCTGTGGATTCGCGTGTCTGGTCGCGTCCGCGTTTTCGCCGTCCGCACCGTCGCCGTGCGCGAGATACAAATTTTCCCAGTCCGCGTGCGCGGAACTTGTCGCGAGCGGATTGAACAACAAATCGCCCAGCGGATGGATGCGGCTGTTGCCTTCCGTGCGCAGAAGTTCGCGCGCGATGCCGGTGAAAACGTAGTCCGTCACATCCGTGTCCTGCCACTCGATGAGCACGCAGTGAACCGCCGTGCTGGTGTTCGTCCCCGGCGAAACTTGCACACTCGTCGTCGTGTAACCCGCCGCGTTAAACCCCGCGAAATTCGTCGTCACTGGCAGCCGCGCCGCCGCCCCGTCGGCCGTCGGAATTTCCACGTGAACGGTATAGAACTTCCCGTAACCAGGCTGCCCCGTCTGCGCGTACTGCGGATGAAATTGAAACGTCACCAGCCCCCACGAATAGCCGCCCGCCGTGTACATCGACGGGAAGAGCCCGCCGTTGGCCGCCGTGCCGTTGAAGTTGAGCAGCGTGTGGAACTCCTTGTCGTCCGCATCGAGCACATAGAGCCGCCCGCTCGAGTCGTTGACCCAAAGCCGGTTCGCATTGCCCGGCTGCGTGCGCAGAAAGTTAACGCGCGCGATGTAGGTGTCCGCCGTCGCACCTGTCGCCGGAGCGGTCGCGAAATCCTCCACCCGCGCGGTGATCGCGGGCAGTGTGATCGCTGTGTACTGGGCGGACGCTCGCGGAGAAATCGCCGCTCCCAAAAACGGGCAACCGATGAGGAGAGACCGGACAAGGCGCGCCATCACGCAAGGCCGGCAGGGGTGGGCAGAGCAGGACATAAGGGATAGGGCAGGGGGCGGCTGCGGAAGCACTTATCCTGCAAACGCCATCGGAGATCAATCGCCGCCACGCGGGGTATCTTCCCCAGCCGACCCGGCCCGCGCCTGCCCAGCGGAATCCAAACCGCGCCTTCACAACTCACGGATAAACCGCCATTCCCACCCGGGCATCCCGTGCTCAACCCGAGCACAGCGAGCCGGCGTCTGAGAGATTTCCTAATACTCCGGGCACGGCGTTGCGGGCGGAGCGGGGCAGGGGCACGATTGCGGTGCGTCAAAGCTCGGTCCGTCAACTCATCCCCACCCCCCCCATGAAAGCCCTCGCACGCCTGGCCATCGTGGTTGCGGCGCTGTCCTGCTCCCACACCTACGCCGCTCCTTCTTCGCGGGAGAACGCGCTCGAAGTCGTCTATATGACGAATCCCTATTTTCCGCCTTCTCTCCTCCACCGCGGCGTCACGCGGGGAGAAACCGAAGCCATCGTCAGCTTCGGCACGAACGGCCGGCCCGACGACTGGCTGGTCACCGCCTACACCGATCCAGCCCTCGAGCGCATGACCGATGATCTGCTTCGCAGCCTGGAATGCCGGCTGCCATCATCCGCCGCGAAGGATGGACCCACCCGGGTGACGCTACAGTTCTCCTTCGAATCTCAAGGCGCCGTAGTCTCTCTCACGGTCAACGATACCGTCGATTCCCTAATGACCCGCATCACCGGCCTCCGCCGTATCGACAAAATGGGCACCTCGCGCCAGCTCGACCACGCGTTGACTGCGCGGCATACGGTAGCCCCGCTTTTTCCCGAGGCAGCCCAGAATGAGACCGGCTCGAGCGTCACGCTTGAATTCCTCATCGACGAAACCGGCCGCGTCCGCATGCCCGTGCTGCACGCCGGCGAGAACCGAGCACTGGCCAACGCCGCAGCCCACGCGCTCATGGACTGGCAGTTCGCTCCACCGACCCGCGCCGGCCGTCCGGTGATCGTCGCCGCGCGGCAGGAGTTTATCCTCCCGCCCCGGCCATAACGCCGTCACCGCCCTCCGAATACCGGCGCCCGCCGGCTCCGCCGCTCAGGGCAGGGGATTCAATCCTTCGGCGCGCACGACCCATTTGCCGTTCTGCGGAAAGCCGGGCGAATTCACCGCGGACGCGCCGTCCCAGCCGCCCGCCATCAGGCCGACCGCGGTCAGCAGTGAGGCATTCACCGGCAGGTACGTGACGCAGCCTTCCGGCTCCTTCGGACGACGCACATGGCCGTTGGGCATGAACCGCGTGGGCTTCGACCGATTGGTCAAAATCGCCACCGCGGTCTCGCCTTCACCCAAGCGCGTCGCCGTCATCGCCGCCTGCCCCATCGCCCAGCTCGACCAGCGATCAACACCGTTGCGCCGGTTAACCTCGTGAAAAGTCCGGCGCGCCGTCTCCACGTCGAGCCACCGCGTCTTCGGCAGAAAACCGTAGGCCATCAACATCGAGACCGGCACCGTTCCCGGCTCCCGGTACATGTCGGCGAAGGTCTCGATCTCCAGGTAAAATCCTTCCTCGCTCACCGGCAGCTTCGCGAGCTTCGCATGGATATCCGTCCAATGAGGTTCCGGCGCCAGGCCGAGGCGCTCGCGCCAGCTCTGCGCCAGCTGCAATCCGAAATACCAATACGCTAGCTCGAAGGTCGGATTCTGCGTGAGGTTGGCTCCGCTTTTTTCGCTCACATTCTTGATCGGCGGCCCGAGCACGTAACGCCCGCTCTTCTCGTCGTAGAAGGCAAACGACGCCAAAAAATCCGCCGACTCGAAGACGATCTCTCGGTACTTCTCCAGCGTTTCAGGCGTCGGATTCGCCCGGTAAACCAACTCGCACAGGTAGATCGGATTGGGCTGGTTCCAGATGATGAACGGATTGATCCCGCCGGGCCCCGTGCGCCCATCGATGCCCGCCATTTTCGGCCACCGCACACCGCGGAATCCCTGCGCCGCCGCCTCCGCTTTGCCTACCGGCAGGATTTTTTTATACCACGCCAGACTCTTCTCCAGCAGCTCGGTGCGCCCCCACTGGTAAAAGTGCGCCGCGTGCCAGAAATACATCTCGGAGTTGTGCTTCCCGTACCAGCTGATGTGCGTGAGGCCCGTCTCGGCCGGCGGCACATCGCCCGCATAATTTACCTTCACCAAATACTGCGAAAGCACGACGCGTCGCTCCAGTTCCGCCGCGCGAGGATCTGTGCTGCCGGTGAAATCCACCGCGCCACCTCGCGTCCAATACTCCTTCCAACCCTGCGCGCTCGCGGTGCGTACATCGTCGAACGTTATCGCCTGCGCATCCGCCGGCCGATCCGCCGAAAACGAACAGGTAAATGCGAGCGTGTCGCCCTCCGCGCCGTTCGCTGCACGCAAACGGAAATCGTGCGCCCCCGCCTTCGTGAATTTCCCCGCGCCCTGCCAGCGCAGATCGACGTGGTAACGGCTCGCATCGAGCACGCGTTCCAGCCGCGCGCCGCCGCCATCCTCAGCGACAATTGCGCTGCGATGACTTTTCGGCCGATCCCACACGAACGCGGGCTTGTTGTGTTTCGTGAGTTGATGC
Organism: uncultured Opitutaceae bacterium; assembly: GCA_946482625.1. The sequence continues at coordinate 6,246 of CAMLSH010000044.1, read as the reverse complement.
GAATACGGAAAACGAAAACGCACTTCGAGCTGCCCGCGCGTCACGAGCGGCGACACGATCTTCACGCCCACCGCGCTCAGCGAATCGTGCGCGACCGTCTCCACCGCGACCGGTTCGCCGGCGAGCGTGTACTCGCTGCGGATGAGGCCGGTCCACAGATCGAGCGATTGCTTCACTGCGCCGAGCTGCTCCTTGGTCACGGGCTTTCCCTTCAACAACAGGCTTATCTGCCCGAGCGGAATCGGATGCGGGTTTTGTCGGAAATACTCGCCCGCCGGCGTGCGCTGTTTCGTCGCGTAGGAAATCTTCCGGCCGTGAAACTCGTGCTGTTCTGACGCATCCGCCAACGTGAACCCGTGCGTATTCGGAAACTCATGCCACGCCCAGGTCGAAAGCGTTTCGAGCGGAATGCCTTCGCGATAGTAAAGCGTCTCCATCGACTGAAGGCCGGTCGCATCCACGGTGAACGCGAAGTCCCCATTTCCCACGGTCAGCGCGCTCTCCGGATCGACGCGGTCCACCCGCACGGTGTGCCGCCGGACCAGTGCCTCGCGGTCGATCGGCTGCGCGGCCAAAGAGATCGCCAACGACGAAAGAAAACCGGCGGCGCAGGAGACACTCAGGACAACACGGGCAAAGCAGGGAAAACGCATGGAAAAGCAGCTTCCACTCTCCGGGCAGCCGCCGGGCCCGCGACCGGCTGCTTACCCGAAGCGTCCGATTTACCGCTTATCGCAGCCGAGCGGCCCAAGCGGGCCTGACCTCGGGTGAAAACGCCTCAGCCTCCGTGCCGGCCTTTGAAGGTCAGCTCGGCGACGCCGCTCTTATCCAGCCCGCCCAAGCCCCGCCTCACCAGCTCGTCGAACTGTTCCTTCGTCGCCTTCGCGAGCGGAAGATGGAGCCCGGCGTCCAGGCCGAGCTGATACGCGATGCCGCTGTCCTTGGCCGCGTGAGCGCCGGAAAAATAACAGTCGTGCGCCCGGTTCTGCATGTCTTCCCCGTCCGTCTTGAGCACCTGCGAATTTGCGCCCGTCTGGGAAAACACTTCGCGCAACATATCAAGATCGAGACCGAGCGCGTGCCCGAGCCCCAGCCCTTCGGCGAGACCGGCGGTGTTGATGTTCATGACCATGTTGACGAGCGCCTTCACTTGGGCGGCCTGTCCGGTCGAGCCGATGTAGCGAAGCGCCGTGCTGAGTTTTTCCAGGATCGGCTTCACCCGCTCGAACGTTGCCCGCTCACCACCGCACATCAGATAAAGCGTGCCGTTGCGCGCCTGCGGAATCGACGACGCCATGCAGGCCTCCAGCGCCGTCGCGCCCACGGCTTTCGCACGACGCTCCACTTCGACGTGAGTCGCCGGCGTGATCGTTGCGCAGTTGATAAAAAATTTTCCCTTCGCGCCCGCGAGCAACGAATCGCCGGAGGCCGCAAACACGCCGAGCTGCGCGGCATCGTCGGTGACGACGGTGAAAATCACCTCCGCCGCCGCCGTGACCGCCGCGAGGGTGGGGGCGTGCGTGATCTTCAATTCCCCGGCCAGCGCCGCTGCGGAAGGCGCATACGCGTCGTAAACCGCAGCGATGGGATAACCACACTCATGAAGACGGCGCGCCATGTTGGCACCCATCCGGCCGACTCCGACAAAGGCGATTTTTTCGGGCATAAGAAACCGCCACGAAATGCCAGCTCCGCAGCAGCGCGAACTTTTCCGAGAGATTTTTCCGAGGTGGAACGCGCGGTCCCCGCGCGTTGTTCGACGTCGAATCGCCATATCGCATCATTCGCGATCCGGCATCGCACAGCGCGCTCAGAGTGCGCTCTCCACCTTCGGCCATCTCCGATAGAGATGGGCGCGGTGAAAGCACCGCGCCTCCATCAATCTCGAAAACGTCGGCTGCGTGGGCCGCAGCCGACCGCTCAACTCACAGCGGCTGCACGCCGAGCGAGTGCTGCAAACTCGCGAGATACGCCGGCGATTCGACCGCTTTCAGTTCCGCCTGCGCACGCGCAAAACGTCCCTTCAGATCGAACCGCGCAACCGTCGACTCACAATTCGGCCGGTCGAGATAGTCGCCGAGATATTTCACGTGACGCTTCCACAGCGTGGTTTCCACGCGCTGTTTCGCCGCGAGGCGTTCCGCGTACCACGGGCTAGCGAGCATGTTCTCCTTCGTGAAGAGCGCGCGCACCGACGGATCGTCGAGGCCTTTGCCCTCGAACGAGCCGTGCGCCATGACGTGCAGCAACGCCTTGAGCGGCGGCACCGCGAGCTCGATCGACTTGTCGTTGAAATAACTCTCCGCGACGCGGCGATGCGTGGCGCAGATGTTGTCCATGCCATCGACGAAGACCGCCATGTCCTGCAATTCCGGACGCAACATCTCATCGGTGAAGACGGCGTGCGGATGATCGAAGACGCGCCCGAAATACACGCGCACAAAACGCGTCGTGATGCGGTAGCCGAGACGGCTCGCGAGGACCGTCTGGCCGTCGTGCGTGAAGTCCGCGCACTTCTCCAGGCAGCCTTCTGCGATCAACGCCTTCGCGTCGCGCTCGGCCGCCGTCATGCGGGAGAAAATCTCCGGGATGAGCAGGCTCACGTCGTGATCGACGCGCACCTTGGGCCCCACGTAGCCGGCGGCGGAGACGAATGCGTCGTGTCCAGTGATGATAAACGACACCAGCGCGGCGTTGAGATCGATGATGGGCGGCAACGCGTTGAACGGACCCTTCGTCAGCGCGCCTTCCGAACCCGCGCCCGTGGTTGAGGGCGATTTCCCCGTCATCGAGCTGATGAACTCCATAAACAGCTCCGGCAGCTCCATGAAGTGGACTGGATTGTACACCGCGAGTGGGCGGACGCCTTTTTCCGGAGGATTATTGCGACGGCCGGGTGCGAGCACACCGACAGGCGTGAACACCGGATCGGCCGAGGCCAGTCCGCGATGCAGGCGCGCGCCAAGCTCCGCGACGTACGTGCCGTGCGCATCCACAATGTCGGGACGCAGCTGCAGGTAGCGCGGATTCTTCGTGGGTTTGCCGTCCACGATGCGCGAGTGCGCGGAGGAGACGAAATACTTCGGCTTGGCGTCCGGCGCAGCCGCGTCGCGGATGAGATTCCGCATCGGCTCCGTGTAGGCGTTGTAACCGATCGCGTCTTCCATGATCGCGCGCGCATCGGCGCCGGTCAGCGGTTCGAAGTTCGAGATGAACGAGCCCGGCGAAGCGAGATCCGCCTCAGCCTGGTGATCGTAACCGCGATGCACCGCGTCGTCCGGGCGCTGGAAGAGACGGTTCTCCGTGTTCTGCACAATCTTCACCGCATCGGCCGCGCGAAGATTGGTCGGCAGGTTCTTCAACGCCTTCACCGGCGCGACGACGGAGGCCGTGATGTCGTCCTCCATCTGCACTTTCGCCGCGGGATGGAAGTCGTTGCGCAGGCCGAAGACGCGCCACGAGCCGTCTTCCTCGAAGCCGACGCGCAAGCAGTTCGTCACCAGCTTGCGGCCGTCGAGCTTCAGCTCGTAGCCAGGCCGTCCGTTGATCGTATCCACGGAAAAATGCTCGCGCCAGTGCGCGCCCCACTCGGCCTTGTGGAAACGCTTCAGCACGAAGATCAGCTCCTTGATGTGCTGCGGGATCGAGGTGAGCCAGGTGTTGTACTCGTCGCTATATTCCTTGCGCGAGGGCGTGAGCAATTTGATCACGCTGCCGAGCGAACGCTGCGGGCTGAGGATCATGCGCGCGTCCTTGCCGTTGCGCGCGGCATCGCGGAAGCGATTCGAAAAATCCTTCGCGAGGATCGCGGCGACCGCGTCGAAGTCTTTTTCGAAATCCGCCACGAACACATGGCCCGGGAGAATCGCATAGGAGATCGCCTTGGAGATTTCCGATTTGCCGCCGCCCGAGACCGTGCAGGGCTTATGGCACACCGTGCCTTCGGCGACGGTACCGACGAGCCGCCACGCACCGGCGCCGGGAATCGGCTCCATGTGTACGCGATAGCCGCTGGGGCGCAGATAGGTTTTTCCGGCGAGCAGCTTGATCGACTTCGTGCCGCCATGCGCGTCCTTCCACGAGATCGTCTGTTTGCGCAGGTTGAAGGTCGTCGCCTCCGGCACGAGGATCACGTCCGGGTGTTTTCTATCCACCGCGCTGCCGTCCGGCCGTGCTTCGAACGTGTCGCCGAGGCGCTTCAGCACATCGTCGAAGGACCGCGTCTTTTCCTCAGCGTATCCAGAAAACTCTTCGCCGAGATCGTAGCTCGGGAACACCAGCGCGCCGCCCGCGTGTTCCTCTTCGGCCAGCCCCTGCAGGTTCGCGGAGAAGCTGATCTGCGTCTTCACCTCTTTCTTGCAGTAGCCGTAGTAGTTGTCGGCGATGAGCGTCACCATCACGCCGCGCTCGTTGCGGGCGGTGAGCTTGAAGGCGGAGCCGTTGTTGTAGAGCTCGTTCTCGTCCTTCCAGCACATGCCGTCGCGGCGCTGACGCGGCGTGGCCAGATCCCAGTGTGGCAGACCGGCGAGATGCTTCGGCACGGTGACCAGATGCGGCGCCAAGATCACGCAACCCGTGTGGCCGTTCCAACGGTCCACATCGAGACCCGCGTCATTCTCCGGCAAATACGGATCACCCCAGTTGCCGAAAATCTCCTCCACGAAGTCGAGATTGCTCACCAGCGAGCCCGGCACGATGAAGCGGATTTCCATGCGCTTCTCCTTCGTGAAGCCAGGCACGGACGGACACACGAGGGGACGCAACAGCAGCGAGACAAACGTCTCCGCCTCGTTTTCCTGCCCCTGCGTAAATGGCAGGCGCATCAGCTCGCGCGGCGGATTGAGCGCGAATTCGAGCATCTTGGCGAACGCCCGCTTCGGCACCGCGAGCTTGTCGTCGGGCACCGGGAGCCCGCCCTCGGCCACGTGAAAAACGCCCTGCGTCGTGCGCCGGTCGCTGGCGGGATTATGCAGCACGCCCTGGCGCAGACGGTAGCTTTTCAAAAGAGGCGAAGAACACTCGTCACTCGTCGTCGGCAGCGAAAGCGCCCGCGCCAGACCCGCCTGATCGAGCACGAAGGTCTTTGCCGGCAACATCGGCGCCGGTCCGACCTCCGTGAGATAATGCTCGAGCCACGCCTGGATGCGATGGTCGGCCGGGCATAGCGGATCGATCAGCTGACGCGTGGTCTCGCGATGCCGCGCGAAGATCGGCCCGGCCATATCCGTCCAGCCCGACGAATGCGCGTCGCTCACCGTCGGCAAACCCAGCAGCGCGAGGCGGAGATTGATGGCGTGGCGAAGTTTATCCTCGGACGAAGCGGGGAGGGTGGCAGGCATGGTGTGAATTGAGCGGTTGGACATGGCGGAAAACGGAGCGGACGTTAGCGCCATGAATTAAACTTGTTCTGAGGGTATTTCGGCAACGCAAGGATTGCCAAAAAACGCGCGTTAACTGGCCCCACCTTCGAGCAGCGTTCAAGCCAGTTACACCAATTGCTTCAAAACGCCCGCCACACAGCCGCCTGCCGATCGCACATCAACGAACGCAGCCCGTCCCCTCACCACCACGACAAAACCCAATCCTTCAACCACACCACCGCCCGCTGCGTCGCTTCGCCGAGAAACACGAAATACAGCACGCCCGCCGCGAAGACCACATAACCGCTGAGGATGAACAACCCATCGCGCTCCAACAATCCCGCCGCGACGAGGATGATCACCCACGCGGGAAATGTATTCGTAAACGGGATCGGCAGCGGAAGCAGCAACGCCGCCGCCGCGACCACCATGAGCGCCGCATGCGCGCGGTACAAAACCGTCGTGTCCGTCAGAAACGTGAGCCGCGGCCGGAGCAGTTTTTCCAAAAAGCGGATGATGCCCGCGGCGAAGGTGAAAACCTTCCCGAAAAACCCCGGCGGGATCGGCCGGCTCAACACCTTCTCCGGCAGCCACGGCTTCTGCCCGAACATCAGCCGCAACGCGATCAACCCCACCGCCAGCCCAAACAGCGTGGACAATCCCGGCACCGGGATCGGCGTGATAAATGGCAGCGACAACATGATCAGCAACAGCGTGTACGCGCGCACGCCCAGCACCACGATCGCCTCGCGCAACGTCAGTACGCCCTCGGCCGAGCGAGCCCGGAGCGCCTCCATCTCCTCGGAAAGCTTCTTCCGGTGCGTGACGTAAACGAGCGCCGGCGACAGCTCCGACGAGGGCGGCGGCTCCGCCTCAGGTGCCGCGT
>CAMLSH010000043.1 GCA_946482625.1 uncultured Opitutaceae bacterium | reverse complement strand
CGAGAGCAGATTCGAGAAAACCCAGCACGGGATCGTCGCACTCACATTCGAACTGCCCGCCAGACGCCAGGAACCGACCCAGGCAACGCCGCCGGCGGACCCGTACCAGCTGCTGTTTTGCGTGATGATGCAGCGCATGCGGCTGCCCGCCGGAGCGTTGTCATAGCGCGCGCGGCTCGTCGTCACGTCGATATTGAAGGGCCGGTAATCCTCCGCCACCCGCTGCCACACCTCGGTGATTTGTGCGGCGGACAAACCGCTCGCGGACGCCGCGATCAAATTACCGTTGTTCCAGTTCGCATCCGTCACCGTCTCCCCGTCGAAATCCAGATATACAACACCCACGGCCGACGGGCGACTGCTGAGCTGATATTCCGTGCCCGCCGCAGCTGCGACAACCATGCCATCGTCGCTCACGGAATCGGCCTGCCCAACGTCTCCAACCGCGCCTCGCATGACGGCGCGTGCGTACACGACCAGGGGAAACTCCATGCAAAGCACCGATCCTTTGTGTTTCTCCAACAAATACGCCACGCCGTCGGTGCCGGTCTCGATCTGATACGCCATCCCGCCTTCGCTCGGGAAAATCGTCCCACCCAGCCGGCTGTCATCCTCGCCTAGCGTGAACGATCCCTTCACCGCACCCGTCAGCTCTCCGCCCACGATCACCTGACCGCTCGTCTCGTGCTGTACGAGGTTGACACGACCGTGGACGGCGCGACCCTCGGCGAGCGGAAGCTCGATCGTGTCACCTTCTTTGAGCGAAGAGATGCCGCCCGGTAAAAGCTCCGCCAGCCGCGCAGCACGCAGCACCTCCTCGGCAGCGGAAGGCGTGGAGAAACTCGCAGGCACCGCCGCCGGCTTGCCCGCAAAAAACGCCGTCTCCATCGCAAACACCCGTCGCGCCTCCGCGCTACCCACGACTGGCTGCCCGCCCGCCCGCGCGTGAGACGCGTTCCCCTCGCCACTGCTTTCTTGCGACTCCATCCGCGCCACACGATCGGGATGAGATCCCTGACGAACTAGATCGCGGCGCGAAGGCGATTCGACGTTCGTTCGCAGGACCGAAATCAGCATCAAAATTCCCACTACAGCAGCGGCGACGAATCCAAACAACCAGCGCGAACGAGCGATTTTAGAGAACATCGCAGCTTCGTAGAAACGCCTCAAGGAGTGTCAAGGAGTCGCCCACAAAAAATTACTCAAGTTATTCACAATCAACCCACTGATGCGCAATTTGCATTTCGATTCTTGCAGAACGCGCGAAGCGAGCGCGTCAGCGCCACGAAACTCGCTGCAAAACACAGCGACCGATCTTGTTCCCGCTCCGCTCAAAAAAATTCGCGGAAACGCGCGGCTTCAGAAAGTCACCGCGATCTCCGCGCGCAAAAACGTCAGCGTGTCGCGACGAGAATAAAAATCCCCCTGCTTGAGCGCTTCCAGCGCAAGCAGCGTGGTCACGTGCTTGCTCAAACGCTGGCGCCAGATGGCGCGAAAAAAATCGCCGCGGCGTCGCCCGCTCCCGCTGAACGCCGCTGGCTTCGATGCGCGCGTCGGCACTGTCTCAGGAGCAAGCAGGGCCTGCCAGCCCAGCGTAAACGAGGCGGTCTTCGTCGGCACGCAGCTCCACTCCGGCCCGAGGCGCACGAGATTCGCCGCCTGGTACGTGCATCCGTTTTCAACGCTGAAAGCCGTCGCCACGATGTCGCTGAATCGCGGGCAGCGTCCCCAAAGCATGTCGAACATCTCATCGCGCCCCGCCGTTCCCGGATCGTCGCCCGACAGGTATTCGGCGATCAGTGACAGCCGTTGATCGTACTCGTCTTTCGCAAGCCAAGTGAACCGGCCGTTCCCGGCCCACGCATGGACGTCGCGCCGGCCGGAAATCCCCGCCGGGATCTTCACGGTGACGTCTTGCTTCGACCCGCTTTGGAACGCGCCCTCCACGCTGTATTGCCAGGCCGGTGACAATGCGCCAGCCACGCGGAAGCCGGCCGTCGAGAGGCGTGCATCGTTGCCGTTGGCCAGAACGCGGCGGTTTTCCTTGTAGATGAAAAACCCGTCCAGTTGCACCCGCTCGATCGCGCGGTTCGCGGCGTAAACAATCACGCCCCGCTCATCCTGCTCGGTGACGGGATATGCGTCGCTGCGACCGAGCGTGGGTAGCCGGTCGTCAGGATCGGACAACTGATCGATGACGACGACGTCGAAGGTCGTGCGGAGCGCGGACGCATCCACCGTAACACGCGCCGCGTCGAAATACGCGGTCCACGAGCCGTCGCACGGCGTGCCCTCGCTCACGAGCCAGCCACTCGCCGCCTCGCCAAGTTTCAGATCCTGCCGCCCCACGGTGAACGCGACCGGCAGGCCGCCGATCCGCGTTTTGTGCTGAACATTGAACTCGTCGAGCATCGCGAAGCGCTCCTCCAACCCGCGCTTCCCCAAGAACGTTTTCGTCGCCGATTCCGTCGTCCAATACCTCGGCTCCACCACCAGGCGCGTGTGCAACGAAGTGCCTCCCGGCAGCGTCCAAACGCCCCACGCCCGGGTGCGAAAGCGCAGATAGTTTTGTTCATGCCTCGGCGCATCCGTACTCAGCGTCGAAGCGCCATTGAAATATTCATCCCGCAGCCGCAAATCCGCCCCTCCGCTGAAAACGGACGCGCTCTCCGCGACAACATTCCCGCGCACAGGCAGGGAGAAAAGAGACGTGCCGCTCAAAAGCGCGGACAAGCCCAGGACGGAAAGTAAGCGTGATCGTGTCATCATCGAGTATCCAACTCATCGATGCTACCAATCCGCCTCTGGCTTGCCTCCGCGCCGACTGCTCAAAACCCCGCCGAAATTGTCCGAACCTTTCCGCGCAGACGCTCTTCGGGTTAACCTCTAGGAATAGCCACACTTAAACAAAAAGTGCGCAGGCTTGGCATTTGCATGAATCGGTTTCACTTTCAGCCTCACTGCAGCGTTGCCCCATGAGCCCCCGACGTTTCGCATTCCATCTACTGTGGCCGGTTGTCCTGAGCATCACGCTCGGCTGCCTCGCGGGCGTCGGCGGATACACGTTTTACTACGGCCAGGGACTTTCCTACATTTCGAACGACCCCGCCGCCTGCGTTAACTGCCACATCATGCGCGAACAGTACGACGGCTGGCAAAAGTCACCGCACCACGCTGTCGCCACCTGCAACGACTGCCACACGCCGCACGATTTCCTCGGGAAGTACATGGCCAAGGCTGAAAACGGCTTCTGGCACTCGAAGGGCTTCACTCTCCAGGATTTTCACGAGCCCATCATGATCAAGCCGCGCAACTCCGCGCTGCTCCAGAAAAACTGCGTCGCCTGCCACCAGCAGTTCGTATCCGAGATCAACACACACGCCGGTCAAAAGCGGGAGATGCTCGACTGCGTCCACTGCCACCGCGACGTCGGCCACGGCCCCGTCCGCTGACCCGCCGGCGCTTACTCCTCTTACACTTCCTACACCACTTACTCCTCTTAACAGATGCACTCCTCCAAACGCGGCCTCGCCCTCTGGACCTACGTCGTCCTCATCGCTCTCACCGCCGTCGCCACCTTCGGCGTGTTGATGCTTTATCAGAACATCGTCGCGCGCAAAGCTGAGGCGACCCAGCACGTCTTCCGCGTCGTCGACGTCGATGAAAACACCGTCGATCCCGCCGTCTGGGGAAAAAACTATCCGCGTCAGTACGACTCCTACAAACGCACGGTCGACACCGAGCGTACCAAACATGGCGGCAGCGACGCGTTTCAGAAACTCGATCAAGACCCGCGCTGGCGTGTCATTTTCAACGGCTACGCGTTCGGCGTCGATTACCGCGAAGAACGCGGTCACGCCTACATGCTTCAGGACCAGGACGAGACGGAGCGCGTCACGCATTTCAAGCAGCCCGGCTCCTGCCTCCACTGCCACGCCGCCGCCATCCCCGCCTACATCGACGCCGGCCTCAAAGCTGGCGCTCCCGCCGGCCCAGAAAATCGTGAGGCGCAGATCCAGAAAGGCTTCGAGGAACTGTGCGCCATGCCCTACGCCGACGCGCGCAAGCTCGTGCAGCACCCCGTCACTTGCACCGATTGCCACGAAGCCGAAACGATGAACCTCCGCGTCAGCCGTCCCGCCTTCGTCAACGGCATCCGCTCCCTCGCGAAATCCGACTACGCCACTCCACATCTCCCCAGCATCGAGCGCTGGCGCCGCGATGGCCGCGTCGGCGACTACGACCCCAACAAAGAAGCCAGCCGCCAGGAAATGCGCTCACTCGTCTGCGCGCAGTGCCACGTTGAATACTACTTCAAGGGCGACAAAAAACTCGTCACCTACCCGTGGGACAAAGGCCTGCGCGTCGAACAGATCGAGGACTACTACAACGAGGTCGGCCACGTGGACTGGAAACACAAGGACTCCGGCGCACCCGTGCTGAAAGCGCAGCATCCCGAATTCGAACTCTGGAGCCAGGGCATCCATGCGCGCAGCGGCGTCGCCTGCGCCGATTGCCACATGCCCTACGTTCGTGAAGGCGCGATCAAGGTGAGCAATCACCACGTGCGCAGCCCGATGCTCAACGTCGCCCAAGCCTGCCAGTCCTGCCATCGCTACCCCGAGGAGGAGATCCGCTCGCGCGTCGAAGCCATTCAGGATCGTAACCAATCGCTGATGGACCGCGCCGAAGAAGCCATCGTCGCCCTCATCAACACCATCAAAGACGCCGCCGCCCGCGGCGCCACCGACGAAGCCCTCAAGGCCCCGCGCGATCTTCAGCGCAAAGCCCAATGGCGCCTCGATTTCATCGCCGCCGAAAATTCCACGGGCTTCCACGCTCCCCAGGAAGCCGCCCGCATCCTCGGCGAAGCGATCGACTACGCCCGCCAGGGCCAGATCCTCGCACTCTCCGCCAAGGCCCCTTCAGTCGCGCGAGCGGAGTAACGCGCCAAGACCGAAATCGTTCCTGTTGGGCGCAGCTCGCACGCCGCCACTCCCCGTCGCAAACTGGCGTGCATCAACATCCCGCCCCGCGCGGCTACCGCGGGATACTCGGGCTCGGACACGCCCGCCCGGCGCCCACGGACAGCGTATCCGCACAAGCCATTCACACCCACACCACGCGGCCTCTCTCGAAAATATTCGCGCCGCAGCGCCGCGCTGGCCTTCTACCAGCTTTGCACGAGCGTCATGAAAATCATCCGCCACCTCACGCCTGCCGGTCCCGCGTACGCCGCCCTTCAACCTGACGGCTCGGCCCTCGTCATCGAAGGCGATATTTTTTCCGCGCCCCGCCTTACCGAAACCGTCGTCACGCCCGGCAAGCGACTCGCCCCCGTCGCGGCGACAAACATCCTCGGCATCGGCCTCAACTACCGCCGCCACGCCGAGGAGGGCGGCAAAGGCGTCCCCTCGCGCCCGATGTGGTTCATGAAAACCACCAACACGATCCAGCATCCCGACGACCCCATCGTCCTTCCCGCGACGAGCCAGAAAGTGGATTACGAAGGCGAGCTCGCCATCGTCATCGGCCGCGCCGCCCGGGACGTTTCCCGCGCCGACGCGCTGTCCTATGTCCTCGGATACACCATCGCCAACGACGTCTCCGCACGGGACTGGCAGTTCGAGTGGGGCGGCGGCCAGTTCTGCCACGGCAAAAGTTTCGACACGTTCTGCCCGCTCGGCCCGGTGCTCGTCACCGCCGACGAACTCACCCAGCCCAATGCCCTCCGCCTGAAAACCACGGTCAACGCCGAGATCCGCCAGGACTGGACCACCGCCGACATGGTCTTCGACGTGCCAACGATCATCTCCTTCCTCAGCGAGGGCCGCACGCTCCTGCCCGGCACCGTGATATTGACGGGCACACCCCATGGCGTCGGCTACGCCTGCAAACCGCCCTGCTGGCTGAAACGCGGCGATCAAATTGCAGTCTCCATCGAGTCGATCGGCACGCTCCGTAACGACGTCGTGTAATTTAAAACTTGTTACGCTGACCGTTGCTGGGCGCGGTCTCGCGACGGTTTTGTTCGCCGAGGTCGCGCGACAGGAACGATTAGCGCAGGCACGCCTGCCCGCGTCCGGTTTTTCACTACGGGGTTTTAGGGAGCCCGCCGGGGCCGCACGGGAACGCGGTGGCCTGCTTCTTGCGAAACTCATCCCGCTCGCACCGGCAGTCGGTAAGCCACGCCGGAGCGCGCGCCTCACACAACACGTCATCTGTATGAAAACAAATATTCACCTGCTCGCGGTCGGCCTTTCCGCCTTCACGCTCTCTGTCCACGGACAGATCATGCCCGATCCTTCCGGACCCGATCTTTTCGGCGAGGCATCGGCCTTCAACAAAGCAAGCTACGAATCGACCTTCGGAGACAGCGGGATGAAGCTCTACTACGCTTCGCACGCGTTCGCTCCGAGCACGACGGTGAATTCGTGGAGCTATCTCACCCAAACCTCCGATGCCTTTGCGGCTTCCCCATGGCTCGCCAGCGGCGGAACCGTGAAAACCATCTTCCTCGGAGAATCGGCCGGCGTGAACAACGACTTCGGGTTCATTCGCGTGGGCGACGACCTGAACTCGGCCGGCAGCTACCAAGCGCTCGCGACCGAGATCGTGAACACCAACACTCCGGGTGGCACCATCCAGAGCGGCTGGGAAACCTACGTGAACTATGGCGCCGGCGAGCAGCTCGATTTCTGGCTCAATAACCCCGGCGGCGCGGATGCAGGCGGTGCGTACTTTGCCTTCCTCCAAAGCGGCGTGGGTTCCGCCTTCGCTGACGGAGATCCGTACACGCACGTGAAGTTTAGCTGGACCTCCGTCCTTACCGAATACCTCGACGGCACCGGCACAATGGTGACCGGCAATGTGGATACGCTCCTGATCGCCTTCGAAGATCTGCGCGGCCCCGCGCTGCCTCCCGGGGGCGGTCTCCCGACTATTCCTCCCGGCGATGCCGATTACACCGACTTCATTGTCGCATTTCAGTTTCTGCCCACGCAGCAGAGCATGGTTCCCGAGCCCTCCACCTACGGCTTGATCGGCGCCGCCGCGCTGATGGCCTTGGTCGGCTACCGCCGCTTCAAAGCCTCGAAAATCCAGGCTTAAACGAACGGACCTCTTGGTTCTCGCCGCTCCCGCCCACCCCGGCGGGAGCGGTTTTTGTGTCTTGATGCGGATAAATCCGCAGCTCCGCGCATCCCACAGAGTCCGGAAGGCTTCCCGCCCTCCCTACGCCCGGCCTCGCACCCCGCCCGGCCCAAGCGGCGTCGCACCTAGCGCCGGCGCCCCAAAAAACCGGGGTGACTAGAGCCATTCCCCGCACGCCGGGAGCCCGCCCGCTGCTGCCGGCTTCTCCCTGCCCACGGCTCACGGACCTCCACCATTCACGCACCGGCCCGACCGGGCGAAAAACGGGCAATTCGCACCGTTTTCAAAGGAGAAATGTGAATTCACTTTTTGGCTACATCAGCGGTTTTAGTTATTCAGATGCAAATGAGCAGCTCTTTTGCTCAGGGTTTCCCCTAATCCAATCGCAGGCGTTATCTTACCCGCCAGACACTTGCCAATAGGTTAATCCCCCCAGAACCTCGGCAGCGTAATCAGTCACTCTGCGACCTCGGGCGAGCTGCCGGGAAGCGCTCTTCCGAAACTTGCATCACAGATAATCACCTCATGAAAACCAAGACATCGATCATCGCGGCCACTTTTGCCGCTGCCCTGGCCTCCGTTGCCAGCGCCCAGATTAATCCGAATCCAACCGGCGTTAATCTGTTCAACAATCCATTGTTCGCCGAAAACGCCGCCGTCTACAGCGCAGCGTGGGGAGCCAATCTCTACGTCGACTCCGGAGCCAACACCGCTATTCCAATTGTCGCTGGATGGACCTCCTCTTCGGTTTCAACTCCCACCGTGAGTTTCCACGCCAATGGCGGATCGGTAAAATCGATTTTCCTCGGTGAAACCGCAGGAAATCAGAACGACTTCGGCTACGTCAAATTCCCGAACGTCGGTGGCATCACCGACACCTCGAACCTCTCCTACCTCGCCACCGATATCGAGAACTCGCTCATCGGTGCGGGTAACGTGAAAAGCGGTCAGGAAGCCTACGTACACTACAACGCCGGCGAGTCTGTTGACTTTTTCCTCTACAACTCGGGCGATCCCTACGCAAATCAAGGCTTGGGCGCTTGGTTCGTGCTGAACTTGGGCGGCTTGGAAGCGTATCTCCACAACGGTGCCGTCGCCAACTACGCCCACTACAAGTGGACCACCCAATGGATTAACACAAAAATCGTTAAGTCCGATGGTACCATTGGTTGGGAGCTTGTTGAAACGCTGCTCGTTTCCTTTGAGGACTTCACCTTCCGCCAGGAAAATCCTGATGACGCATCTCCGATCGACATCCCGAACGCGGACTACAGCGACTTCATCTTCGCTTTCCAGTTCCTCCCGAACCAAGCCGTTCCTGAGCCCTCCACCTACGGCCTGATGGGCGCCGCCGCCCTCCTCGGCCTCGTTGGCTATCGCCGCTTCAAGGCCTCCAAGAAGAAGGCTGCCTAAGCGTTGATCAGCTCTTAACAGAGCCTGAATAATTCTCTAACGCCCTCACCTCACGGTGAGGGCGTTTTTTGTGTCCGTTGCCCCCGGGGAGCACCGGCCGCAGACCAGCTTTCCTGAGCTTGCCCAACGTTGGTGAAGCGACCAGTAGCCTCCCGTCAGAAAGACCAAGCGGAGTGGGTGGCCGCAAAAAGCTAAAGAGCGTACGAACCGTGGGAGGCGCCTATAGGCGCGGGAGAGCAACGCCGGCAGGACAGCCGTTTTCTCCCCTTGTGGCCAAGACCCCGACTGAATCTGGAAGGTCACTTCGGCGCGTATCATCCTGCACGCGCTTTTCCTTCTATTGCGATGGCGTCGTCAACCGCACGAGCAATGCGTACAACAACGCCAGCTTCGGCACCGCCGCTCCCGCCGCCTGCGCGCGCCGCAACGGCTCGCCCCAGATCGACTCCACCTCCACCGCGCGCCCAGCCAGGTAATCGATCAAACTCGACGGCTTGTACGGCCCCATCGGCCGCGTGTGCTCGATCTGTTGATCGATAAAGCTGACCGGAATATCGAATCCCAGCCGGCCCGCCGCGCCGATGATTTCCTGCATGAGCGCCCGCACCTCCGCCTCCAGCGCCGGCTCCGCGAGTATTTGATCGGTGGTGACACCTCCCGCCGCGATCGAGAGGCCGTTGAAAGGCACATTCCACACCAGTTTCTTCCAACGCAGCCATGTGAGCCGGTCGTTCACCTGACAACGCACCCCCGCCCGTGTGAACAACTCAGCCACCGCGCGCAAACGCTCGCCCGCCGGCCGGCCGAATTCCCCGAGCGAAAGCGAACCTGGCTCGATACAAAGGACTTCCCCCGGCGCCGTGCGATTCACGCAGATGAAACACAGCCCGCCCATCACCCGCTCCGCGCCGAAAAGCCGCGCCAGTTCCTCGTCGGAGCCGAGCCCGTTTTGCAGCGTCAGGATCGCCGTGCGCTCATGCAGCAACGGCGCGATCAACTTCTGAAAGTCCCCATTCGCCGTCGTCTTGAGCGCCACGATCACCAGATCGCACGGCCCGATTTGCTCCGGTGTATTCTCTGCGCATACGTCACTTAACACCAATTCCTCCGTCGGCAGTTTCAGGCGAATTCCGTCCTTCTTCATAGTTGCGGGAGCCCCACGCACCAGAAACGAAACGCGTGAGCCACTCAGCGCCAACATGGCCCCATAATACAATCCGATGGCACCAGAACCCACGATGACAACTGACGAAATAGATAACATACTCATCAACTGTTAACAAAATCCATTGACAACTTTTTATGGCACAAACCTACTCTAAAGGTCGCGTGGCAATCACGTGAAAAACCTCAGCGGGAAATAAATAAGACATGAACAAGTTACATGTATTAGCTACATTGGCATCAATATCGTTATGCAGCGCTGTCGCGCATGCGCAACTTACTTTTACGGACATAGCTTCCGGCCACTCACATAATATAGCACTAAGATCCAATGGAGTAGTGGTAGCTTGGGGCCAAAATTATGACAGTCAACTCGGTCTCGGCTATACCACGCCGTGGAACTCTCCCACGCCACCGATTACTACTCCGCAAACAGTTCCGGGAATGACCGACGTCATACAAATCGAAACAAATCATGCGTCTAATTTGGCTTTAAAGCAGAACGGTACCGTCTGGGCATGGGGAAAATCCTCACATAGCACTTACCCCGGGCACGTTTCACGACCCGATCACACCCCTTACCAGATCCCAGGGTTAAATAATGTAGTTTCCATTGCTGCCCGAGAGAGCCGAGGCGGCATTGCGTTAAAGTCAGACGGGACAGTCTGGCAATGGGGAGTAAGCCCGGTAGTCGGTGAAATGGGGTCGGTGTATACTGATACCCCCACTCAGATATCAAATCTGACAAATATAGTTTCAATATCATCCAAAAACGCCCGACACGGATTGGCGATAAAATCAGACGGCACCGTATGGGCTTGGGGATCTAATTCTCACGGCCAGCTTGGATCCACTCCCCTTAGTGGATCCTCGGCATCCCCTGCTCAATATCAGGCTGCCCAAATATCTGGTATCTCCGATGCCGCTAAAGTTTTTGCGATAGTAAATACTAGCTATGCAATATTAAACGATGGAACCGTTTTATCATGGGGCAGCGACTCCAATGGTGTGTCAAATGGGCATTTAGCCGCAGGAACAAATTTAAACTGGCGCGGCCAACCAGGCGCTACTGTAGGTTTACAAGGCGCAGTTCAAATAGAGGGAGGATCCGCACAGGGGTATCGCTATGCCGTGCTTAACGACGGAAGCGTAAAGGCTTGGGGTTATGATTACTACGGCCTCCACGCCGAAATGCCCGATAATACTTCCATAATCACTCCAACGTTGCTCACCAGCATAAACCAACCGGGACAAGCCGGCGTTTATAAGCTAACTAGAAACCAAGGCCAACTTCTACTGTTAAGAACCAATTACACGTTAACTTCCATTGGTACCCGATTCGGACTGACCATCCCGTCAGATGGTGACGGCGAATATTTGCCTTAGTTCGAGCATCTAACTACCTCGGAGGAATGGAAAGCAGTACTCCGAGGTTAGCAAGACGCCGAACCCGCGAATCCCGCGCCACTTTCAACTTCTTCGGATAATCCGCGATCGCATGGAGCCCCCGGCTCTCCCGCCGTTGCAACGCACACGTCACAACCAATCCGGCGACCTCGATCAAATTGCGCAGCTCCAGCAACCGCGGATCGACAGAGAAATTCCAATAATAGTCGTGGATCTCCCGCGCGAGCGTCGTGATCCGCGTGCGCGCGCGTTCGAGCCGCTTGGTCGTGCGCATGATGCTCACGTAATCCCACATCGTCCGGCGTAGTTCGTCCCAGTTATGCGCGATCACCACGCGCTCGTCCTCGTCGCCTCCGTGCAAATCCTCCCAATCCGGAATCCTCATCGGTGCCGCGCGGCGACCCGCCGCGTCTAGATAACGCGCCACCGAATCCGCGCCGCGATGCGCCATCACCACAGCCTCGAGCAGCGAATTGCTCGCGAGCCGGTTCGCGCCGTGCAGCCCGGTGCACGCGACTTCCCCGCACGCATAAAGCCCGGGCAGCCCTGTTTCCGCCGAGAGATTCGTCGCCACGCCGCCGCAGGTATAATGCGCAGCCGGCACGACCGGGATCATGTCCTTGCTCAGGTTGATCCCGAGCTTCTTGCACGTCTGATAAATCTGCGGGAAACGCTCGCGCAAAAACGCGTCGTTGCGATGCGTGATATCGAGCCACACATGCGGCGCGCCCGATTTTTTCATCTCGGCGTCGATCGCCCGCGCCACGATGTCGCGCGGCGCGAGATCGGCCATCTCATGATAACCGCGCATGAACGCCTCGCCCGCCGCGTTGCGCAAAATCGCGCCCTCGCCGCGCACCGCCTCGCTGATCAAAAACCGTGCCCCCGTCGTCGAGTACAGCGCCGTCGGATGGAACTGGATAAACTCCATGTTCCGCACTTCGACACCCGCTCGATACGCCATCGCGATCCCATCGCCCGTCGCGATGTCCGGATTCGTTGTATAAAGATAAACCTGCCCCGCTCCGCCCGTGGACAAAATCACCACCGGCGCATGAAACGTCACCACCCGGCCATCACGCACATCCAACGCGTAGAGCCCGGCCACACGATTTTCCGTCGCCCGCGTTCCGCTCACAGAGGCATCTCTGGCTTTGCCCTTCGCCGCCGTCTTTACGCGCCTGCGACCCGCCGCCAGCTTCTCGGTCGTCACGATATCAACCGCGAAAAGATGCTCGAACAACGCGATCCGCGGCTCCCGCCCGATCGCTTTCAACAACGCATCTTCGATCGCCTTTCCCGTCATGTCCTTCACATGCAAAATCCGGCGCTCGCTGTGTCCGCCTTCGCGCCCGAGATCGTATTCGCCCGTATCGTCGCGGGAAAACTTCAACCCGAGTTCGACCAGTTCCTGCACCCGCGCCGGACCGTCGCGCACGATTTCCCGAACCACCTTTTCGTTACAAAGCCCATCGCCCGCCACCAGCGTGTCGCGCACGTGCGACTCCACGCCGTCCTCCTGCGAGGTCACCACCGCGATGCCGCCCTGCGCGTAGTTAGTATTCGACTCCGCCTTGGTCTTCTTCGTGAGGATGGCGACGGAACGTCCGCTCTGAGCGATTTTCAGCGCGAAGCTGAGTCCCGCGATGCCGCTGCCGATGACAAGCACGTCGAAGTTCCGGGTCATGAGGGCGGAAAGTAGTGAGTAGCGAGTAGCGGGTAGCGAGTAGAAATCATCCGATCCGCCCAGCAGTTCCCATCACCGCAAACATGCCTGCTTTGCCACTATCACCACTTGGCTCAGCCCAGCTCCGCCTTCCCATCCACCCACTCGTTCCGCCTGCGTTCCCTCCGTCCCATTCGCTACCCACTACCCGCTACTCGCTACTTCTTCCGCCCCCCCCCGCCCCTCACAACACCACGTTATCGATCAACCGCGTCTCATCCACCCACGCGGCGATACACATGAGCGACCGCCCCGATTCCACTTCGCGCATCGGCTCCATCGTCCGCCGGTCAACCACCGCGATATAGATAACGCGCACCCGGCGCTTCTGGGATAAAATATGCGTCGCCTCCGCGATCAACCGGTCCGGCCGCCGCTCGCCCTTCGCCACCATCTCGCTCGCGTATTTCAACGCCTGATAAATCGCCAGCGCCTCCGCCCGCTGATTCGTGCCCAGATAACGGTTACGCGAACTCATCGCCAGCCCCTCCGGCTCGCGCAACGTCGGCGCCACCACGATCTCCACGCCTAGGTGCAGGTCCTCCACCATCTTCATCAGCACCGCGACTTGCTGCGCGTCCTTCTGCCCGAAAATCGCCTGATGCGGCCGCACGATGTTAAACAACTTCGCCACCACCGTCGTCACCCCGCGGAAATGCGTCGGTCGCGTCGCGCCCTCCAGCGGTTTCGCCACGAATTCCTCCGTCACGTAGGTCGAGTAGCCCTTGGGATACATCTCCTCGACCGAGGGCGCGAAAACCACATCCGCCCCCGCCTCCTCGCAAAGCCGCTGGTCGTTCTCCAGCTCCCGTGGGTACTTCGCGTAATCCTCGCTCGGCCCAAACTGCGTCGGATTCACAAAAATCGACACCACCACCACATCCGCCGTTTCCGCCATCTGCCGGATCAGCGTCAGATGCCCTTCGTGCAGCGCGCCCATGGTCGGCACCAGCCCGATCTTCTGCCCCTTCAAACGGTACTCCTCGGCCACTCGCTGCATTTCCTGGACGGACGTGACTTTTAACATGGTGGGATAATCAAGGGGTGAAAGCGGGACAACGCGGGCTTGAACAAAGGAAACCCCCGCCGCTTATTCAAGCCCTCTACGTCGCCATGATCCGTATCAACGAAAACTACACCAAGCTAAAGGCCTCCTACTTGTTCTCCGACATCGCCAAGCGCGTGACGGCTTACACCCAGGCCAATCCCGATAAACCCGTCATCCGCCTCGGCATCGGCGACGTCACCGAACCTCTGCCCCAAGTCTGCCTCGACGCCCTCCACGCCGGCGCCACCGAACTCGGCAACCGCGCCACCTTCAAAGGCTATGGCCCCGAACAGGGCTACGCCTTCCTCCGCGAAGCCATCGCCCAGCACGACTACGCCGCCCGCGGCGCCAAAATCGATGCCGACGAAATCTTCGTCTCCGACGGCTCCAAGTGCGACTGCGGCAACATCCAGGAAATCTTCTCCACCGA
>CAMLSH010000042.1 GCA_946482625.1 uncultured Opitutaceae bacterium | reverse complement strand
AGGATATGCGGCTGGCGTCGCGGACGGCGGGTTGCGAGGAGATGCCGATGCTCGACACCGTGCGGCAATGCCTGCACGCCACCTCGCAGGCGGGTTATGCGGATGAGGATTTTTCTGCGCTGATCCGGCTGCTGACGCCGCAGGACAAGTAAGGCGGTCACGGCGGGCATGAAAAAGGGCCGGCTTTGAAAGCCGGCCCAGTTGGGGTAATCCTTTGCCGGGTGGCGGCAGAGGAATCAGTACAGATCGACGCAGTCTACGCTGTAGCCGGCGCTGAGGTAGCCGGTCGCGGCTCCACTGCCGGAGATCGGCGCGATCGTGAGGGTGTTGGTGCCGGCGACGAAGGTGTTGGCCGGGATCGTGAAGGTGTAGGTGGTGTTATTGCCGCGGTAGGTGCCGACGGTGAGCGTGCGGGTGCTCGGCTGGGTCGAGGCGGAGGCGTTGGCGGAGTTCCAGCCGCCGTTGACGGTGATGTCGGGACGGGCGCCGGCGTAGGCGACAGTGATGCCGACGCGGAGGGTGCGGTCGGCGGCGGCTTGCGCGGCGGTGAGGGTGAACTGGATATCCTGGGTGCCGTTCACGCCTTTCCACTGATAGCAGGGGAAATTCGAGTTGCCGCTGCTGCCGACGACGTAGGTGCCGGGCGTCCAGCTGGCGAGGCGCGGGTCCTGCGGGTGCATGGTCGTGATGTTGGAACCGTTGCGGAATTCGTTGGGCGTGCCGTCCCAGTTGCCGATGCGCCAGATCGCGGATTGCGAGCTCGGATCGCCGGTGATGGTGATCGTGTTGAACACGGCGGTGCCGCCCGCGGTGACGGTCGCGTTGCCGGTCCAGACGACGAGTTCGTTCTTGTAGATCTTCATCGTGTAGGTGCCGGGGCGCATACCGGTGGAGTTGAAGTAGCCGTTGCTGGCGGCGGCGGTGACGTAGTACTGGGCGGTCGTGTTGGAGAAGCCGACGGTGTACGTGTAGTTGGTGTCGCGACCGTTGATGCCGACGGCGGTGACGCGGCCGCGGCCTGAAGGAGCGAGGTAGCCGTTGAGGCTCATGTTGGCGAACCACGAGGTGTCGATCGAGGTGCTCGGCGTGGAGCCGGTGGTGGCGACGAACGTATAGGCATTGAGGATACCGGTGCGGAAGGCCTCGGTCTGGGCTTCGCCGTAGTTGACGATGTAGGTGATCTCCTGATCGCTGCCGCATTGATTGAGGAGCGAGCGGTAGAAGGGGCCTCCGGAGCCGCCTTCGTGGTTGTCGCGGACGACCCACAGGCCGACGTTCGTGCCGGTGGCGCCGATGTAGGACCAGTCCTTCAAGCGCATGTTGGAGTAGTGCTTCGAACGGGTCTCGCCGTTGCTGAGCGCGAAGATGTCGCCGGACTCGATGGCGCCGGTGTTGTTGCGGATATCGGAGGGCGTGGGACCGTTGGGCAACAGCGAGGCTGGGATGCGGAAGATGTAGCGAACGAGGCCGTGGATGTCGGGCTCGGTCGTGAAGTACGTGCCCATGTAGATGTGCGCGTAGCCGTTTCTCGCCATGTAGTAGTGCGTGAGGTTGCCGGCCTGCACGGTGACTTTGATGTAGTCGGTGTTCACGACGGCGGCGCTCACGGTGACGGCGGAGACGCCGCTGTAGAGGTAGTCGAAGCCGGAGGTGATCTGGGAGCCGCGGCTCTGGTTCTGATATTCGACGCCGTTCCAGACGAGGCTCATGATGTCGCCGGCGGACTGGGTGCTGACGCCGTTGTCGGTGCGGCGGACTTTGAAGACGAGACCGGCGCCGGTATCGACTTGGTAGTAGTCAGTGGCGGTGGTGAGGCCGAAGGCGGCGTGGGCGGTGGGGACGAGGAACGTGGCGAGCAGGCCGACGGTTCCGGGGAGGACAAGGCGACGCAGGCCGAAGCGGAGCGCGCGGAGGAGGGGCATTTTAATCATAGTGTGCAGGGGGAAAGGGGAGCTGTTAACGGGGAGATGCGCGGATGGGCGGAGGTCAGAATTCCCGTTCGAGCGGAGCGAGATTGAGCTCGGCTAGGAGCGCGGGGCGTTGTTCGGGGGAGAGTGTCGGCGTGGATACGGCGAACTGGTTGGCGGCGGCGGGGTCGCGGGTTGCCCACTCGCGAAGAGCGTGGGCGGTGGCTTGGAGGCGGAGGGCGTTGTCCTGGATCGTGGCGGCGCAGCAAAGCGCCGTGGCGGTGGGGCGGTGCAGGGAATCGGTTTTCGTCACCCAGGCACAGAGGGCGGTGTCGCGTTCGGCGGGGTTTTCCAGACGGGCGATCCAGGTGGCGGCGCTGGTGGGGTCGCGGAGGAGCCAGGGGTCTAGCGCGGTGACGATCGCGAGTGCGCGGCTCTCGTTGTGCGGAAGCGTGAGGGCGTATTGGGCGACTTGAGACGGCTCGGCGGTTGCCCAGCCTTGCAGGACAGCGGTGAACACCGGGCCGGGGCGGGCGTCCAGGAGAAGCGTGGCGAGATCGCGGGCGGTCTCGGGATTCTGCGCAGCGGCGAGGCGGAAGACGGTGGCGAGGCCTTCGGCGCGCAGAGCTGGCGGGCTGTGTTGGGCGAGCGCGAGCGCGGCGTCGATAGCGCCGGCTTGGGCAAGTGCGGCGAGCAGGGCCAGATGATGGCCCTGGGTGTCGGCGGGATCGGATTCGAGGAGTTGTTCGCTGAGTTCGCGGGCGATTTCCAGATGTCGGGAAAAGGCTTCGCGGACAGCGACGAGAACGGTGGAGCGATCCCCTGAATCTCGGTTCAGCCAAGCGGCGGCGAGTTGGGTGACTGGCGGCGCGTTTACGGCGAAGGGCGGCGGTAGATAATTTTTTCCTCGGGGATCGAGGCCGGATTCAGTAGCCGCGGCTTCGACTGGAAGCGGGTTGTTGCGAAAAAACAGAACGAACGCCGTGGTTGCGGCGAGCAGGCCGAGAGTGACAACGATCCTCCATTGCCTTGCAAGTGCTTGGCAAAAAGGTGCTTCCAGTGAAAAGGGTAGCCTGAAGGCAAGGCCGGGACGGCCAGTCAAACGGTGGGAGATGTGCAGCAAGCGGGACGGGGCGGGGGAGGCCCAGGGTAGAAATACGTCGTGCGACCGGGTGTGAGGCGTCGCTCGACGGAGCGGGACTCTGCTTGTACGGTGAGACCTGACGACTCATTGAAGCGCTAGACAGTTAACCCCTCCATGCCAGCACCCCGACCGACTGTGCGATCCCTGGCCGCCGCTTTGGGACTTTCACGCGCCACGATTTCGAACGCGCTTCGTGGCAAAGGGCGGATCGCGGAGGCGACGGTCGCGCGGGTGCGCGAGGCGGCGCGCAAAGCCGGCTACACGCACAATACGCTCGCCGGGACGCTGATGTCGGAGCTCCGGCAATCGCGCGGGCAAACCTTTCGCGGCGTGATCGCCACCGTGGACAAGGATGAGCCGGAGCGCGCGCCGCACGGGCCCTTTCATCGCGAACTCGTGAAGGGAATCCGCGAGCGCGCCGAGGAACTCGGTTACCGGCTGGAGGAGTTTTCGGTTGGGAAAGGAGCGCGGGCGTTGACCCGGCAGGGGGCGATCCTTGACGCCCGCGGTATCCAAGGTGTGGTGATACTGCCGTCGTGGCATGAGCCCGATTGGGCGGCGCTCGACTGGACGCGGCGCGCGGGCGTTTACACGGACTATCTTATCCAAAAACCTGCGGTGAATTGCGTGACGACGGATCCGTACAAGTCGGTCATGGAGACGTTGCAACGGCTGGCGGAGCGCGGTTATCGGCGGCCGGGATTGTTCATCGAAAAGGAGCGGGACCGTCGCACGCATTTTCGTTTTTGCGGGCCGTTTCAATCGTGTTCGCACGACGACCGGCCGTGGACGGCGGTGCCTCCGTTGTTGGTGGATCAACGCGACCGGGCGACGTTCGCGGACTGGTTTCGTCGGTACGAACCGGATGCGGTGCTGAGTCACTTCGACGATGCGCTGGAGTGGATGCTGGAGCTCGGTGCGCGCGTGCCGGAGACGCACGGCTTCGTGAGTTTAAATGCGCTGTATCGGAAGCGGCCGTGCGCGGCGCTTGATCTGCAGCCGAGATTGATCGGTGCCCGCGCGGTGGATGTTTTGACGGGACAATTGCAACGGCAGGAACTCGGCGTGCCGGCGTGGCCGACGTTGACGACGATCTCCGCGCGCTGGTTGGAAGGCCCGACCGTGCGTGCGGACACTGCGCAAAAAGGGCGCTAAGTTTTTGTTATCCTGCCGGGCGGAGTTTGACCGGGAAACGCGACGACGCACATTGCGGGCATGAGTGAATTCGTTTCCGGCTCGTTGATCGCAGATGGCAAGCAGGCGCTGGACCGGCTGCGCGCGAACATGCGGCGCACGATCAAAGGAAAAGATGACGTGATCGACCAGGTGCTGACCTGTCTCGTCGCTGGCGGACACGCGCTGGTCGAGGACATGCCGGGCGTGGGCAAGACGACACTCGCGTACGCGTTGGCGCGCTCGATGGATTCGC
This sequence comes from uncultured Opitutaceae bacterium, assembly GCA_946482625.1. The sequence goes on along the minus strand of CAMLSH010000042.1, from coordinate 10,085 downwards.
TGTTTTCGCGCATCCAGTTCACGAGCGATCTGCTGCCGACGGATGTGACAGGCGTGGCGATCTACGATGAAACGGTGCGGGAGTTTGTTTTCAAAAAAGGGCCGGTTTTCGCGAACGTGGTGCTCGCCGATGAGATTAACCGGGCGACGCCGAAGACGCAGTCGGCGCTGCTGGAAGTGATGGATCGTGCGAGGGTGACGGTCGATGGACACGCGCATGCGGTGGGGGCGCCGTTCATGGTTTTCGCGACGCAGAATCCGGTGGACTACGAAGGGACGTTTCCGCTGCCGGAGAGCCAGATGGACCGCTTCTTGATGCGGCTGCACATGGGTTATCCGCAGGCGGCGGATGAGTTGGAGATCTTGCGGACCGCGCGCACGGCGTACGATGCGATCGAGCTGAATCCGGTGGTGACGGGAGATGATGTGTTGCGTATGCAAACGTTGGCGACGCAGGTGTTCGTCGAGGACACGGTGTTGGAGTTTCTCTTGAAGATCGTGGCGGCGACGCGCACGGAGGCGGAGTTCAAGGCCGGCATAAGCGTACGCGGCGGACTGGCGCTCAAGCGCGCCGCCCAAGCCCGGGCGTTGTTGCGCGGACGGGATTTTGTGATGCCGGACGACGTGATCGAGCTGGTGACGCCGGTGCTGGCGCATCGCCTCGCGCTGGTGCGGCCGGGTTCGGATTCGCTGGAGGAGCGGCGGATGGTGACGGGTGTGTTGAAGCGGATACTAGGAACGCTGCCACCGCCGCTGTGAGCGCCGCGTTGCCAAACGATTTTTCAGGGCAGTCCGGCGCAGTCGGCGGGCGGTCGCGGTTTTGGCGGAAGCTGCTGTGGGCACTGGTGTATCCACAACGTGGACAACGCGTGCGGATCACGCTCCCAGGCGTGGTGCTGGTGGCGCTGTCGCTCGGCGTGGGGCTAGCGGCGTACAACTCGGCGAACAATATTTTGTTTATCACGCTTTCGCTGCTGTTGTCGTGTCTGGTTTTGAGCGGTGTGTTGTCGTGGCTGAATCTGGCGGGCGTGCGGTGGCGGCTGCTGGCGGAACCGCCGATGCGGGCAGGGCAGACGCATCCGGTAACGCTGGAGCTGCGCAACGCCAAGCGCGTGCTGCCGACGTACGGGGTGTGGTTCGAGCTGAAGAGCACGAGCATGGAGAAGGCGGAGCGGCTCGATTTGCGCGTGCGACTCGATGCGGGCGGGGAGGCGCGGCTCGACTGGGCGGTGTGTCCGGCGAGGCGCGGTTGGGAGACGTTGTCGTTGGAGGCGGTTGGCTCGCTGTTTCCGTTCGGTTTTTTGCGGAAGACGTTTCCGGTGCGGCTCACGCAGAGGTTGATTGTCTGGCCGGCGCCGGTGGAGTACCGGCGGTTTCCGGCGGCGCTGTGGGAGCGGGCTCAGCCTGGGCGTTCGCTGGCGCGGGCGGGGGGCGGCGCGGAGTTGCATTCGCTGCGTCGATACGTGCAGGGGGATTCGCACCGGATGATCCACTGGAAGGCGACGGCGCGATTGGGAAAGATGATGGTGACGCGGCGTGCGGCGGAAGGGGAGGACGGGTATTCGGTCTGGTTGCGGACGCCGACGGATGTTTGGACGCGGCCTGAGCAGTTCGAGTTATTGTGCGGTTTCGCGGCGACGCTCGCGGAGGATTTGTTTCGCACGGGGCGGCTTGGGTGGGTGGCGATCAATGACGAGGCGCCGGTGCCGGTGCGGCGTGTGACGGATTTGGAGTCGTTCCTGGATCGGGTGGCGTTGGTGCAGCCGGTGGGTGATGGTCTGGCGGAAGCGCGGCGCGCGGGAACGCGGGGTGGGGGCACCCCGCCTACAACGAACGGAGTGTTGAAACTGAGACGGAAAAACGTGCTGACCTTTGCGCCCGAGGGGGCGCGCGGGGTGGCGGCTTATGTCGATGGAGAAAAAGCGGCCTCAGCTTAATCACGACGAACTGCTGCAAGTGCGGTGGTTGCTCGGCGGAATCGCGGCGTTGACCGCCGCCTGGGCGGTGGCGTTTCTCGACGTCGACGCGGGCTGGCTGCTGGGCGTGTGCACGGCGGTGGTGTTGCTGGTGCTTTGGAAACCGGCGTTGCCCGCGCGGGTGCCAGGCTGGATTCATCGGCTGGCGTTTCCTGCGATCGTGGCATTCGCGTTGTACGACTTTTACGCGCAAGGGGAGGTGCTGACGGTGATGACGCGGCTCGCGTTGCTGCTGCTAACGTATCGGGCGATCAGTTACAGGCGGCGGCGCGACGAACTGCAGCTGGTGGTGCTGGGGTTGTTTCTCGTGGTGGTGGCGGGGGTGCTCACGGTTTCCATGGGGTTCGCGGTGCAGATCATGGCGTTCACCGGGCTGGCGCTGGCGATGTTGATGGCGATGACGCTGTCGGAGTCGGCAGGCGTTGCGGCGGTGGAGACGGGGCAGGCGCCGTCGTGGGCGTCGACGGTGGATTGGCGACGGTTGTTCGCGAAGTTGAGAGCCGTGGCGGACTGGCGCTTGTTTGTGCTGGGCGGCGTTTTGTTTGCAGGCGTGGCGGTGGTGTCGGGACTTTTGTTTCTCGCGATCCCGCGATTCGAGCTTCGCAACAGCTTGTTTCTCGAAGGGCTGATGAAGCGGAAATCCAGTTCGGGGTTTACCGATACGCTGCGTTTCGGCGATGTGACGGAGATTTTGCGCGACCAAAGCGTGGCAATGCGCGTGGAGGTGGCGGACCGCGGGGCGCTGCCGCCGCAGTTGTACTGGCGCATGGTCGTGATGGACGAGTATCGCGAGCAATCGTTCAAGCTGTCGGCGGGGTTGCGGGCGGCGGCGTTCGAGCGGCCGATGACGACGCCGATGTTGCGCGGTAACGAACCGCCGTCGCGCAGCGGGCTGGCGTGGACGTTTTATGTCGAGCCGGGCGTGGGGCGCTATCTGCCGCTGACGGGCGGGTTTGGCAGTATTCACTTTACGGAGCCGCAAAGTCTGAAGGCGAGCGGCAGCCTGCGGATCGTCGAACTCACGCGTGAGCCGATGTCCATGAAGGCGTATCGCGTCCAAGGCATGGCAGGACGCGACCGCTTGCGAGATCCGGAGTTTGCTGCGTGGGCACGACTCAGCGACGACGAGCGACGAGCGAGAAATCCGGGACGACCGACGATGCGGGAGATCGGGTTGAGCGAAGCGGATCGTGCGCGCCTCGAGGATGTGGTGGCGGAGATCACGGGCGGCGTGGAACTGTCGGTGGACGAGTTTTCGCGAAAGGCGCAGGCGTGGTTAGGTAGGCGTCATGGGTACTCGTTGAGTCCAGAGATACCGCCGGGGGTTGGTGATCCGCTGGTGCGATGGCTTGCATCGGAGGAGGCGGGACACTGCGAACTGTTCGCCGGGGCGTTTACGTTGCTGGCGCGGACGGCGGGGCATCCGACGCGCGTGGTGGGCGGTTTCGTGGGAGGGACGTGGAACGCGGATTATCTGATCGTGCGCAATTCCGACGCGCACGCGTGGTGTGAGATTTTCGATGGACGGGAAATGTGGATACGCGTCGATCCCACCGCGAGCGCGGGACGGGGCGGGGAGGAAAGCGCGTTGGATGCGCTGGCTGGCGGAGCGGCGTTGCGCGATGAGGATGGCGGCTGGGCGGCGCGGATGGACCGGCTGCGATTGTTTTGGTACCGGCGGATCGTGAACTTTGACCAAGGGGATCAGCGGGTGTTGGTGTCGTCGTTGAAAGAACGCGCGCAGCAGACCGGGCGGGATTTGAAGGCGCTGGGCCAAGCGGTCGTGGAGCGAGTGCGGACGTGGATGGCGCGGCCGTGGAGCGGCGGGCGCATCGCGTGGATCGCGGGTGCCGGAGTGGGCTTGGCGGTGTTTTGGTGGGGATGGCGGCGCAGGGGACGCGCGTGGTGGTTGAGCTGGCGCAGCGGGCGGGCGCGCGGGATCGATCCGGTGCGGCGGGAGGCGGGGCGGTGGTTGCGCAAACTCGCGAAACGCGACGGAGACGACGCATCGTTGGCGCGCGTGCGGACGGAGCTGGAGCGGGTGCGTTATGGTCCGCGCGAGCGGTGGCCGGCGACGGCACCGCTCTGGCGGGAGGCGCGCCGGCTGGGCCGCGGAAAACGGCGCGGACGTTGAGCGGCTGTCCCTGAGATCGCGCCGGTGGCGTCGCGCGCTGCGAGGGCTGAAACGTTTCCTAACGCAGGAAGATCCAGGCGGTGAGGATCAGGATCGGGAGCAGCACGGGCAGACTATAGCGGGCGATGTATCCGAAAAACGAGGGCACCTTCACGCCGGCGGATTCGGCGATGGATTTGACCATGAAGTTCGGGCCGTTGCCGATGTAGGTCATCGCTCCGAAGAAAACGGCGCCGAGGCTGACGGCGACAACGAGCGAGGGATGGGCGGCGAGGAACGTTTGCATGGCCGCCGGACTGTCGTCGACCAATCCGCCGGCGGCGGTGCTCACTTGGGCGAGCTTGAGGAAGTTCAGGTAGGTCGGGGCGTTGTCGAGGACGGCGGAGAGCGAGCCGGTCGCAAAATAGTAGTGTAGCGGTTGGGTGATTCCGAAGCTGCCGCCGTGGATTTCGAGGTAGCCGAGTGCGGGCATCATGGTGAGAAAGATGCCGACGAATAGAAAGGCCACCTCCTTGATCGGGCCGAAGTTGAAGTGATTTTCTTCGTGGACCCGGCGGGGCGTGAGTCGATACGAGGCGAACGCGGCGCCGAGCATGACGATCTCGCGCAGGAACCAGCGTTCGGTGAGGAAAACGGCGCCGATGATCACGGCCAGGAAGAGGACATTGATCGCGCCGTCGAAGCGCCACTGCTCGGGTTGCGCAGCCTGGCTTTGGAGCGGGCTGGGCATTTTTTTATAGCAGCGCCGATCAATGATGTAGAACGCGGCGAGGAGCGCACCGATGGTGAACAACCAGGGAAGGGTGCATCGTTCGAGCAGCCAGAAGAATGGTATGCCGCGGAGATAGCCGAGGAAGAGCGGAGGATCGCCGATCGGGGTGAGCGCACCGCCGACGTTGGAGACGAGGAAAATGAAAAACACGATGTGGTACGCGCTGACGCGGACCTTGTTCATGCGGATGAACGGCCGGATGAGGACCATGGAAGCGCCGGTGGTGCCGACGAAGTTCGCGAGCACGGCGCCGATGAAGAGGAAGACGACATTCTCCAGCGGAGTAGCGCTGCCTTTGACGTTGAGATGAATGCCGCCGGCCACGACGAATAACGAGCCGATCAGCGCGATAAACGAGCCGTACTCGTGAAGTGTGTGCAGCACGATGTGGCCGCCGTGAGGGATCTGAAGAAGATAATACCCCGCCACGAGTGCGCCGAGGCCGACGGCCACGTGCGGATAACGGTGCTCCCACCAGTGTTTCACGCCTGCTGGCGAAAGCGGCATGACGGCGATCAGCAGAAGCAGAAGGCCGAATGGAATGATGAGCAGCGGAGGAATGTTGAGGCTGGACGCGAGCATGGAGGACCGGGGATGCGGGAAATGCAGCGGAGCAGGCGGCTTCCTGCCAGCCGAATACTGCGTTTCGAACACGCTCATAACGATATGAGCCTTTGGCATACACTGTGCTTTTTAGCCGCGCCCGGCGTTTCACGTCCGGCGTCTTTCAATCCGTCAACCCACAACACCTGAAGATACTATGAAGCTAAGGTTCCAGCCCACGTCCGGGCTCCTCAAAATGGCCGGCACACTCGCTGCGCTCGCCGCCGTCGTCCCGCTCGCTGCGCAGGACGCTCCCAAATACGCAGACGTGGCTGCCTTCCAGGCCTCGCCGGGCTATGCGATATTCACCACGAACAACGTGTGGATGATGCTCTGCACCGGGTTGGTGTTCATCATGCACCTGGGGTTTGCGACGGTTGAAACCGGCCTCACGCAGTCGAAGAACACCGTCAACATTCTCTTTAAGAACACGCTGATCCCGTGCATCGGCCTGCTCACCTACGCGCTGATGGGTTTCAACCTGATGTATCCAGGTGCTGACTTCGCTGGAAAGTGGTTCGGCTTCGCCGGCTTTGGCGTAAGTGTGACCGATGAAGTGGCCGGGCTGACCGATGCCTACAACGCGGGATACACCTACTGGACCGACTTCCTGTTCCAAGGCATGTTCGCTGCCACGGCGGCGACGATCGTCTCCGGAGCGGTTGCCGAGCGCATCAAGCTCAGCTCCTTCCTGATCTTCTCCACGCTCTTCGTCGCGGTTTCCTACCCGATCACCGGCATGTGGAAGTGGGGCAATGGCTGGCTGAACACGATGGAAACGCCTTTCTACGATTTCGCCGGTTCGACGCTGGTGCACTCGGTGGGTGGTTGGGGCGCTCTCGCTGGCGTGTTGCTCCTCGGGCCTCGTCTCGCGAAGTTCCACAACGGCAAGATTCACCCGATCCCCGGTCACTCGATGCCTCTCGCTACGATCGGCGTGTTTCTCCTGTGGCTCGGCTGGTTCGGCTTCAACGGCGGCTCGGTTCTTTCTGCGAATCCCGGCTTGGTTTCCATCACGCTCATGACGACCTGCCTCGCGGCTGCCGCGGGTGGCGTTGCAGCGGCGCTGACCTCGTGGGTTGTGCTGAAGAAGCCCGATCTTTCGATGGCCCTCAACGGCATCCTCGCCGGGTTGGTCGGTATCACGGCAGGTGCTGACCAGATGACCGCCATGTCGGCGATCATCATCGGTGCGATCTCCGGCGTGCTCGTTTTCCTCTCCGTCATTTTCTTCGACAAGTTGAAGATCGACGATCCAGTCGGTGCGCTCTCAGTCCACCTCGTCTGCGGTGTCTTCGGAACGCTCGCGGTGGGTATGTTTGGCAAGCTGGCTGGTGGCGCTCAGCTCATGTCTCAGCTTAAAGGCATCCTCTCGATCGGCGTCTTCACCTTCGCCTTTGCCTTCATCGTGTTCCTCGTCCTGAAGGTGACCATCGGCATCCGGGTCTCTCCTGAAGAGGAATCCGGCGGTCTCGACATCGGTGAGCATGGCGCGGAGGCGTATCCCGACTTCACTACTGCTCACAAATAAATCCTCTACTCGTGATGCCGGCGCGCGTTACAAGACTTGCGCCGGCTCACGAGAAAACTAAACCAGTTTACGAACCCTCAATAACATCTCCGCATGAAACTAATCATCGCCATTATCAAGCCGTTCAAACTCGAGGAAGTGAAAGAAGCACTCGCCGAGATCGGCATCGAGGGCATGACCGTCACTGAGGTCAAAGGTTTCGGCCGTCAAAAGGGCCACACCGAGATCTATCGTGGCAGCGAGTACACCGTGGACTTTCTCCCCAAGGTGAAGCTCGAGATCGTGGTGGCAGACGACATCGTCACCAAGACGGTCGATACGATCGTGAAGTCCGCCAAAACCGGCAAGATCGGTGACGGCAAGGTCTTCGTGGTCGCCCTCGAAGAGGCCATTCGCATTCGTACGGACGAGCGCGGCGATTCGGCCATCTAAACAGCTTAAGTATCTTCAGAGTCCATTGTTCGAAGCCGGCCGCAGGGCCGGCTTTTTTATTGGATGGGTGCGGCGATGTGAGTGCCGCACACAGACAGAGACGGAAGAGGGGCGGAGAAGCGCGGGCGGCGGAATGGAAAAGCGGGCGGGGCTGATAAGTTTTCGCAGAACGAAAATGAGATGAACGAAATTTTTGAGCAAACTCGCATGAAAGTAACTCATGGCATCGATTTTGCTCATTTGGCCGCCGCCATGACCCGAACTTCGTTTAAACCCTACCGCCTAGCTGCCTGGCTCTTCCTTGCGTGTCTAACCGCCGTGAGTGCTTGGGCCCAAACCGAAACGACCGCCGCACCTGCCGCTCTGCCCGAGCCGACCTTGGAGCAGCGCGTCGCCGATATCGAAGCCTACATGAACAATGCCGCCCGCACGCCGGATGTGGCCTCGAAGGTCGCGGGTCCTGGCCCCGGTCACAACGCGTGGCAGATGGTGAGCACCGCGCTGGTGATCTTCATGACGATGCCCGGTCTTGCGCTTTTTTACGGCGGCCTCGTCCGCAAAAAGAACGTCCTGTCGGTCCTGGCCCAGTGCATGGGTATTGCCGGATTGGTGACAATCCTCTGGTGGGCGATCGGCTACAGCCTGGCTTTCGGCGGTGGTAACGCCTTCATCGGCGACGCGACCTACGCGTTCCTCCAAGGCGTGAATCCGGGCGCGACGGGTGCCGGCTACTATTGGATCAGCGATTCGATGTGGGCGATGTTCCAGCTGTCGTTCGCGATCATCACGCCGGCGCTCATCGTCGGCGCCATCGCGGAGCGCATGAAGTTTAGCGCGGTGCTGCTGTTCACCGCGATCTGGATGTTCCTCGTTTACTTCCCCTTTGCTCACATGGTCTGGGCCACGACGGGCCTGATGTGCGGACCGCTCAACGCGAACGCAGCCATCAAGGCGATCGACTTCGCCGGCGGCACCGTTGTTCACATGACCTCGGGCTGGTCCGCGCTTGTGCTGTGTATCATCCTCGGGCCGCGCATCGGCTTCGGTAAGGAAAAGATGACCCCGCACTCGATGGTGCTTTGTATGGTCGGCACCGGCATGCTGTGGGTCGGCTGGTACGGCTTCAACGCCGGTTCCGCGCTTGGCGCCGACTCCATTGCGGCCAACGCGTTTGCGACGACCACGGTTGCCGCGGCTGTCGGCGGTTTCACCTGGGGTATGGCAGAATGGATCACACGCGGTCACGCCAGCGTGCTCGGTTTCTGCTCGGGCATTGTCGCCGGCTTGGTGGTGGTGACCCCTGGCGCTGGTTTCGTCAGCGTTTCCTCCGCCGTTATCATGGGCGTTTGCGCCGGCATCATCCCGTACTTCGCGGTCGCTTATCTCAAAAACAAACTCGGCTACGACGACGCGCTCGACACGTTCGGTGTCCACGGCATCGGCGGCACCCTCGGTGCGATTCTCACGGGAGTTTTCGCGAGCCCGGACATCCATCCTGTTTTGGGCGACTCCGGCATGAAGCTCATGGACGGCCTTTTGATGAACCAGTTCAAGGCGATCGGACTGACCATCGTGTGGAGCGTGGTCGCCACGGCGATCATCGCCTACATCGTCAAGGCGGTCGTTGGCCTGCGTCCTTCGCCGGAAACCGAACGCCAGGGGCTCGACATCAACGAGCACGGCGAAGAAGGTTACGTCAGCTAAGCGTATTCTAAAAACCAATTCACATGAAACTCATCATCGCAGTCATCAAGCCGTTCAAACTCGAAGAGGTGAAAACCGCGCTCTCCGAGATCGGCGTCGAAGGCATGACAGTCACCGAGGTCAAAGGCTTCGGTCGTCAGAAAGGTCACACCGAGATCTATCGTGGCAGCGAGTACACCGTGGACTTTCTCCCCAAGGTGAAGCTCGAGATCGTGGTGGCAGACGACATCGTCACCAAGACGGTCGATACGATCGTGAAGTCCGCCAAGACGGGCAAGATCGGCGACGGCAAGGTCTTCGTGCTCGCGCTGGAAGAAGCGGTGCGCATCCGCACCGACGAACGCGGCGATTCGGCGATCTGAGCGCTGTACCTCGGAAATAATAGCTTCTCTCAAAACGAGATTTAATCGACGCCGGCTCCTCGTGGGCTGGCGTTTTTCATTCAAGAATTCGAGGTCCGAAGGCGTTGTCTCGTGCGCGCCACTCGGCTGAACGACGGAATTAGCGGGAAAGTTTTCTCGCACCACTCCGGCGCGTTAAGGAGAACACGCCCTACCTTCGGAAATCACATCGACGACGGGACGCAGGTTATCCGATGGTTTGCGTCGCTTGCCTTCATGGAAACCACTCTTCGCCCCATCGCCTTTTTGCGCACCCCGTTTCCGGAAAAATTCGGGATACCCCGCCAAAGCGGGCTCGTGCCGGCGGCCGAGGGGCGGGTGGAGTTTTTGCCCGAGTTTGCCGCGCCGGAGTTCGTGCGCGGTTTGGAGGCGTTTTCACACGTGTGGCTGATCACGGCATTTCACAAGAATCCTCTTTGGAGCGGTAGCGCGGTGGTCCGTCCGCCGAGGCTTGGCGGGAACGAAAAGATCGGTGTATTCGCTTCGCGGGCACCGAACCGGCCGAACGGCCTCGGACTCTCGCTGGTTCGGAT
>CAMLSH010000041.1 GCA_946482625.1 uncultured Opitutaceae bacterium | reverse complement strand
TCACGCCATTCACCTTGGCGGCGGCGCCGTCGGGGAAGACAGCGTTGAGCGATTCCATTGTAAGGGCGTCCGGCGCGATTTTCACCGAAGTGGAGACTTCGACCGGGGGCTGGTTGGCGGCGTAAACGACCTTTTTCAACGCGAGTTTCACATTGCCGGTCACGCCGTCCCAGATGGGTTTTTGATCGGGAGCCGGCGTGGTGGGCGAAGTCGGTGGTGTGGATGTCGGAGACGGTTTCGTTTGCGGCTGCGGCGCCGGAGCGGAGCTCACCGGTTGAAGCGCGGCGAAGGTTTTTAAGTCGTCCACGTACAGTTCGCGGCTGAGCACCTGCGCATCGAGCGCGAGCCCGGCGGTGGAGGTTTTGAGCGTGCCGGTGAGATCCAGATCGGACTTGCGGCCGGCGAGGTCGAAGACGAGCGGTACGTTTAGCTCGATGCGTCCATCGGCGTGAATATCGGCGCGGAGATCGCTGGAAACCGCGGGGAGCGCGTTGCCCTCTCGCGAGCGAAGCGCGGTCGCCGCGAGCTTCAGCGAGAGCTGCTGGAGCGCATCCGTAACGCTGGCGGAAAACTCGAAATCGGCGGCGCCGCCGGACAGCACGGAAAACTCCTTCGCCACTGGCTGGGCGAGCAGCGCGGGGAGGTCGGCGCGCAAGCGGCCGGTGGCCTTGATCGGCTGGTTCGCACCGGAGGACTGAGCGGCTTTCACCGCGAGCGTGAGCAGCGTGGCGCCGCCGTTGCGTGCCGCGATTTCGGATACATCAGCCTGCCAGCCGGCGGGCGTGTGGCTGCCGGCAAGCGCGACGGAAAGATCGAGCGCGCGGACCAACTCTTTGCCGGATTGAGCGACGGTGAGTCGGTCGATCTGCACAGGAGAAACGGTGCGCACCGCGAAACCGCCTTGATCGGCGCGGGCGATGAGTTCGCCACGCACATCGCCGCCGTCGAAGATCAGATCGGCCGGCGCAAACGGACGTGCCCAAGCGAGGGGTAGTCCTTTGAGCGAGATATGGACCAGGTCGGCCTCTGGCGCGGCGACTTTGATTTCGCCGGTGGCCGGGACGACTTCCATGGCTTGGAGGACTTTCACCGCGAGGACGGGCGCGGCGCCGGAAAGATCCAGGGCGAAGCGGTTCACACGGATGCCGGCGGCGCGGTAGAGCAGATCGAAGTCCGACTGAACGCGCAGGCGGCCGAAGGTCGAGAGGCCGGCATAAACCGAATCGAGGTTTTCGGTGGAGAGATCGGTTTTTCCCGAAAGCTGGATTTCGCGGAAACGCTGATCTGCCTGAACGTCGCCCCCCGCACCAAGGGTGAATACCGGCAGCGTGTAGCCGAGCGTGAAGGGCGCGAGGTCGGTATCGCTGACGTCGAATTTCCACGTGCCCGTGAAGGGTTTTCCCTCGCCGGGATTGGTGATGCGAAGTTCGACGAGCTTTTTCTCGCCGGTGGCGGCAATGGTCTTGAGAAGGACATCGTACGATTCGCGGCCGGGGGTGCGCGCCAGCATGGTTTCGGCGTGGAGACGTGCGCCCTGCGGGACACCGGGACCGGACGCGTGGGCCTCATTGGTGGCGACAATCCGCGCGAACGTGCGGGGCGTGTCCATGCGGAGCGCGAGCGTACTTTGCGTCGTGAGGCGGGTGACGGGGGCGAGCCCATCGGGGAGCGTAACTTGGCTGACGATCTTGAAGGTACCTTCGCGACCGGCGGCGAGCTGGCCCCCGGTCACGGTGACATCGGCTCGACCAGAGGGCTGGCCAGGCTTGGTGGGGAAAACCACGGTGCCGTCGATGTCTGCGGCGGCGATGGCGAGATCGACAGGGAGTTCGAGAAGTTTGAATACGCCTTCAAATTGAAACGGCTCGGCGGACTTCTCCTGCGCAAAGCCCGACGGAGACTGTTGTGTTCCCGTGGTCGTCGCCGATGCGGATGACGGCGTGGAGGACGCGGAAACCGGCGCGGTGAGGTCGAGTGTCCAACCTTTGGCGACGAGGTTTTCGAGTTGGATATCGCTGCGCGCGGCGGCGAAGAGCGGGAGTTCGATTACGGCCGAGGGAAGTGTGAGGTGAAGGCCGGGGCGGGAAACAACGACGTCGGTGATCTCGACGCGGTTGAAGCCGACAGAGACCCGGCCGAGGCGCTGAACACCAAGCGAGGGATCGCCTGCGATGACGCGGCGAGCCGCCCAAGTCTGGACGGAAGGGAGCAGCGCCAGGACGAACGTAACTGCGAGCAGACCAGCGAGGATACCGGTGCCGATCAGCAGAGGGCGGAGGATCTTCATGCGTATGGAGATTACCGGTTAGACGCACGGTCATGGCCGGTGTTACAGAAGAATATTTTTGAACGCGATGGGCGTCGATCTCTGGCGCCGGAAATAAAAGAGGCGCGGCGATGATGCCGCGCCCCGGATTAGAGGAGACCGTTCAGGGTTTAGTCACGAACGGATCGGCGGCGCCGACCGCCTTGCGCATGGCGGCGACGGCGACGTTGTGGCTGTAATTGGCCTGGAGCTGGTTGTTGCGCGATTCCGTCAGGGAGACGCGGGCTTCAAGAACGTCGAGCTGCGTCGCAGTTCCGGCGGCATAGCGCGCATCGGCGAGACGCAGCGCTTCCTCCGCTTGGGCGACGACTTTGGTCGCGGACTCGGCGAGTTCGGCGGCTTCCTGCAGCGAGGAATGCGCGCGGCGGACCTCGACTTCGACCGCGAGCGTGGACTCGGAGGTTTGCAGACGGGCCTGGTTGAGCTGCGAACGCGCTTGAGCGACCCGGCCGGCGGTGGCGCGGCCGTCGAAGACCGCCCAGTTGGATTGGAGACCGATGGACCAGCCGTCGAGCGATTCGCGGAAGCGATTGGAAAAATTATGCTTCCGGAGCTCGTATCCGCCGACCAATGCCAGATCGGGCTGATAGTCGGACTTAGCGACCTTCACCGCGGCTTCGCGCGCGAGTTCGAGTTTTTCCAGGCGCTGGAGCTCGGGCCGGCCCGCACGCGCCTGAGCGATCGCTTCCTGCAGATCGTAGTTCACGGGATTAAAATCCAGCGTACCGACGAACTCAGGGAGCTTGCGCACACTTTCCGCGCGAGGGTTCGAATACCCCAACGCCTGACGGAGTTCGTCGATGGCGATGCGGTAGCCGTTGCGTGCGCGGATGAGCTCGGGTTGCGCGTTGGCAACGGCGACCTCTGCGCGGAGCACTTCGAAGTTGGACGAGGCGCCCGCTTCGAAGCGGTTCTTGGCGGTCTGGAGCTGCTCGCGAAGGAGACGCACGTTTTCCTCCTGCACCTTGATCTGCTCGCGGCTGAACAAGACGTTGTAGAAACGCGTGCGGACATCGAGGAGCGCTTCACTGATCACCGCTTCGAGTTCCAACAGCGCGGATTCGCGGGCGAGTTTCTGCGCGTCGAGGGCGTTCCTCACGCCGCCGCCCGAGTAGAGCGTCTGACGGACTTCGAGCGCGATGCTCCAATACTCTGTGTCGCGCGTGCCCGCGTTCGGCGCCTGCGAATCCTTGCTGAGCTCGCGGTCCGTGACGCTGTAGAGCGAGTTGACGGAGGCGTTGGGGAGCGCGCGGGATTTGATTTCGACGATCAGACCTTCCTGTTCGCGGATACGTTCGCGGGCCTGGCGGATCGCGAAGTTGTTATCGAGCGCGTAGGCGATCGCCGTTTTGACATCGAGACGATCGGGAACGTCGGGAGCGATCGCGTTTGCGGCGGCGATCGGGGCGGAGCGCCGTGATGCGCCGGGCTCGGCCGCGAACGCGGGAACCGTTGCCAGAAACGCAGCCGCCGTGAGAGCAGCGGCGTGGCGCAGGGAATGGCGGGACTTAGACGTGGAGCTCATACTGTGAAGGTTTCGTTGATTACTTGGAGATCGCGCCGGCGGGAGCAGGCGTGGCCTGCGGAAGGCCGGCGGGATGCGCGGGCTGGCGGTCGCGGGAGTGGTCGCGGGCGATCAAGACGTAGAAGGCCGGGACCACGAAGAGCGTGAACACCGATCCGACCGCCATACCGATGACGAGCACCCAACCGATACTGTTACGGGCGGCGGCGCCGGGCCCGGTCACGAAGATCAGCATCAAGTGTCCGAATACAGTCGCGGCGGAAGTCATGAGCACGGGGCGCAGACGGGTCGCGGCGGCGCGGCGGATGGCCTCGAGTTTGGCGACGCCCTGTTCTTGGAGCGAGTTGGCGAACTCCACGATCAGGATGCCGTTTTTAGCAATGAGGCCGACGAGCGTGATCAGACCGATCTGCGAGTAGATGTTGAGCGTGGTTTTCCCAAGGAACACCGGCAGCAACGCGCCGACGAGGGCGAGCGGCACCGAACCGAGAAGGATCACGAAGGGATCGCGGAAGCTGTTAAACTGCGCCGAGAGCACCAGGAAGATCAGGATCAGCGCGAGGCCGAACGCGGTCCACAAAGCGCTGCCTTCGAGGCGGAGCTGGCGCGACTGGCCGCCGTAATCGACGGTGTAGCCGGGCGGGAGAATCTCGGCGGCTTTCGCCTCCAATTTCTTCAAGGCTCCATCGATGCTGGGACCGACGCCGGTGATCTTGACTGCGTTGAGTTGCTGGAAGCGATTCAACGAGCGCGGCTGCACGGTGTGCTTCAGGGTCGCGATCGTGGACAGCGGGATCACCTGCCCTTGCGGCCCGCGGATGTGGTAATTGAGCAACTGCTCCGCGTTCAAACGCTGGCCGCGCTCAACCTGCGGGATCACGCGATAGCTGCGTCCGTCGTTGACGAAGCGGTTGACGTAACCGCCGCCGAGCATGGAGCCGAGGTCGGCCGCGACGGCACTTAGGTTAAGGCCCATCGAGGCGACTTTGTCTTTATCGATCTCGATTTCGACCTGCGGGAGATCGAACTTCAGATCGGTGTCGGCGAAGAAGAACGTCGGCATGCCGCCGCCGGCGTTGGCCTCGGTGTTGGCGAAGAGCGTGAGCTTCTCCGCGTACTCGAGCATCTCGCTGTGATCAGCGGTCGAACGAATCACGAACTCGATCGGCATCGAGCCACCCGCCGGCAAAGGCTCGGGCGTGGTGACGATGACGTTCATGCCGGGAATCGTCGCCGCAGGTCCCTGCAGCGCCTGCTGAATCTCGATGGAGCTGCGCGAACGTTGGGACCACGGCTTCAAAATGATGCCGGAAAACCCAAAGTTGGTGGAAGTCAGTTGAAACGAATTCGCGTACTCCGGCGTCTTCTCGAACATCTTTTGAACCTCCTCGGCGAACATCACATTTTGATCGATGGTCGAGGTCGGCGGCGGTTGGAGAATGCTGAACACGACGCCCTGGTCTTCCATTGGCGCGAGTTCGCGCTGCGCCATCATGACGAACGGCGCGAGCAACAGCGTGATCAGCGTGGCGATCGTGAGCACGTGCGGAACGCTCGTGTAGGCCCGTTTGGAGAAGAAGTCGTAGATCAGCATCAGCAGTGCGCCGAAAACGACTACCGCTGCGCCACCCGCCGCGAGGCCGGGAAAACTGGTCTTCACCGCGCCTGCATCGAACATCACCAACACGACGAGGCAGAATACTGCGATCACGCAGGGAATCAGGATCAACGCGGTGAGCAGCAGCTTGCCGATGCTCAAGCGTTCTTTGCGGACCGCCAGCATGGCGCCGATGATGCGCTCGTACTTGTTACGGATGCGGTCGAACGAGCGATTGATCACGCCACTGAGACCGCGCTCCTCATGAGCGGCGTCCTTCAACAAGTAGGCGCTCATCATCGGTGACAGCGTTAGTGCCACGAAACCGGATACGGTCACGGCTCCGGCCAGGGTCATCGCAAATTCGCGGAAGAGCGCACCGGTGAGACCACCTTGGAAGGCGATCGGCGCGTACACGGCGGCGAGCGTGATGGTCATCGAGATGACCGGACCGACCAGTTCGCGGGCGCCCAAGATCGCGGCGTCCACCGGTTTTTGTCCCTCGCGAATGTGTCGCTCGACGTTTTCAACGACGACAATGGCGTCGTCTACCACGATACCGACCGCGAGCACGATCGCCAGGAGCGTGAGGAGGTTGATGGTGAAACCGAACGCGAGCATCAGGATAAGGGCGCCGACAAGCGACACAGGCATCGCAACGATTGGAATCAGCACCGAGCGGAGCGATCCCATGAAGAGGAAAATCACCACCATGACGATGAGCAGGGTTTCGATCAGCGTCGTCAGAATCTCTTTCAACGCGTCGTCGATGTAGGCGGTGCCGTCATACGCGATGGTTGCGTGCAAACCGGCCGGCAACGCGCGCTGGACTGCGGGCATCGCCTCGCGGACGCGTTTGATGACCTCGACGGTACTTTCGTTGGGCAGCACCCAGATGCCCATAAACGTCGCGGTCTTGCCGTCGAAGCGCACCTCTTCGTCGTAGTTTTCCGCACCGAGCACGACCTCGGCGACGTCGGAAAGACGGATGATGGTGCCGTTCTTCTCGGCGACGACGAGCTGCTTGAATTGATCGACGTTCTTGAGATCGGTGTTCGCGATGAGGCTCATGCTCATCATCGAGCCCTTGGTGGAGCCGACGGCGGCGAGGGCGTTGTTGGCCTGAAGCGCCTGACGGACTTCCGCGGGACTGAGGTTGCGGGCGGCTAGTTCGTCAGGCTTCAGCCAGACGCGCATCGCGAAGACGCGGCCACCGAGAACGTCGGCTTTTTGAACGCCTTTCACCGACGAGAGACTGGGCTGGACCATGCGGTTCAGGTAGTCGGTGATCTGGTTTTGATCCATCGTGTCCGAGTAGAAACTCAGGTACATCGAGGCGAACTGGTTGTCGCTGGTCTCGACGTTGATGGTGGGCGCCTCGGACTCGGGCGGGAGCTCGTTGCGTACCTGATCGATCTTGGAGCTGATCTGGGCGAGCGCGGCGTTGGTGTCGTAGTTGAGCCGCAGGTACACGCTGATCGTGCTCATGCCGGCGGCGCTGGTGGAATCGATGTAGTCGATGCCGTCGGCGCTGGCGATGACGCGTTCAAGCTGGGTGGTGATGTAGCCGCGCACGGTCTCGGCGCTGGCGCCGAAGTAGATCGTGGTGACTTTGACCACCGCGCTGTCGCTGCGGGGATACTGGCGGGTGTTAAGCTGGAAGTACGCAACCACGCCGACGATCACGATGGCGATGTTGACCACCAGCGCGATGACGGGCTTGCGGACGAAGAGGTCCGTGAAACTTTTAGAAATCATGACGGAAGGAAGAAAGTAGCGGGTAGTGAGTGGCAGGTGGAGAGTAGACCGGAGTCGTCTCTTGATGGGCGGAAGGTGGCTGCATGTTGCGGTGCGGTCCGTTCCGGATGCTCGCTACCAGCCGCCCACAACCCGCCACGCATTCGCTCAGGTGTTGGAAGGTTTGGGAGCCGGGTTGCTCGAAGGCTGCACGGTGTTGTTGACCTGGACCGGCAGGCCATTCCGAAGTTTGAATACGCCGGCGGTGACCACCTGCTCTCCAGGTTTCACGCCGCCGGAGATCGCGACGAGATCGCCGCGCGCGGTGCCGACGGTCACGGGCTGCTGGCGGACACCGAGGTATTCCTTACCCTCGGGATCTTTCATTTTCTCGACGATAAACACGGTGTTTCCGTAAGACGCGTAGGCGATGGCCGTGGCGGGCACGACGATGAGCGACTCGGCTTGCGGGAGCTCTACTTCGACCCGCGCGAACATGCCGGAGCGGAGTACCTCGTTCGGGTTGGAGACGGTGGCCTGCACAGTGACGTTGCGAGTGGCTGAATCGACTTCGGAGTTGATGGCATTGATCGAGCCTTCGAAGGAACCGGCTTCGGCCGCGTCGACGGTGAGGATGACCTTCTGGCCGACCGAGAGCGAGGCGAGTTGATGCTGAGGAACGCTGAAGTTGACGTAGATCGGATCGAGTTTTTGCAACGGCAAGAGCGGGCTGCCGCGGGAAACATACTGGCCCACATTCACCAGCCGGATACCGACGCGGCCATCGAACGGCGCGCGCACGTGTTTCTTGTTGATCGTCGCCTCGATCGAAGCGACCTCGGCCATGGCTTGTTTGTAGGTCGCGTCGGCGACGTCGAACTCGGACTTCGCGACGGTGTTGTTGCCGAGTAGACTTTGAGCGCGATCAAGGCTGACCTTGGCGAGACCCGCTCTCGCCTCGGCGGCGGCGAGCTGGGCTTTTTCCACGCTGGTATCGATATCGACGAGGAGATCGCCCGCTTTCACCGCCGCGCCGCTTTCGACCGGGATGCTCACGATCTGGCCATCCGCATCCGCACTGATGGTGACGCCTTGAACGGGAGCGAGCGTGCCGATGGCTCTGATGTAGGAGCGCCACTCGACTTCCTTGGCGTCAAACGTGGTGACCGAGCTCACCGGCGGCACGTGCGGCGTGGACATCGCTTCTTTAACTTGAGCGACCTTGACGGCGCCAAGGCCTACGACGACGGCGATAAAGCCCAGCAGGGCGATAACGAATTTCTTGATCATGGGAGTGTGTCTGGTGATGCGAACAGTTGTTGTAGTGAGAGGTTGGAAAGTTGGCTGTGTCAGGCGGCCGGGGGTTCCCCGGTGGGAACGAAGGGAGCGCGGGAACCGACGGCGGACGCGCGGTCGAGAATCTTGAGCAGGAGCGCAACGAGCGTCTTGCGCTCGGCCTCGGTCAGCCCCGCCATCAACGCCGCCATCCGACGGAAATGTCCGGGGAGAACCTCGCTGAGGCGTTCGTTGCCGCGCGGCGTGAGTTTGACTGACATCATACGGCGGTCGACAGGGTCGGGCTCGCGTGTGACCAAGCCATCGCGCTCTAAAGTATCGATCAGTCCCGTCATGGTCGCGCGTGTGACTCCGCAAAGGTCCGCAAGTTCGGCCGGTGTGCGGGGAGAATGGCAGTCGGTGCCTTTATTCAGGAGCAACATCAAAACCGAGAAACGCCCCTGCGAGATATGGTGGGCGGCGAGATTCTCGTCGGTGATCCGGAACGCTTCATCGCCGGTGCGCAGCAGGTAGAGAAACACCTCGCATGCTGAAGGATCGAGGTCGGGAAACATCTTGGCCGCGTCGAGGAGACACTCGTAGCGCGGGAGATCTTTGAGCAGAAGCAGCGGCATGATAGTAAGGAGGCGAAACTGTAAGGCGGCTTACAGTTAGGAGGCTAATCACTTTTTCAAGCCTCTGTTTTGGCTATTTGCGATGGCTGCTGGCGGTTCCCCTCTCGGATTGGCTACACATGGGCGAAATTCCTTTCGCAGACACACTCCCCGCACTTGAGAGAACGCCTGCTGAGACGCCGAGTCATCCTCTCGTTTTCCGCCGACCGCAATCCCCTTCTCGGCGTCGGAGGAGAACGTGGCGAAACGTTCACTGCCCTGCAGGTGCGCCCTGCCGAGCGCACCGCGCAAAAAAACGCCCTCCGCTTTCCGCGAGAGGGCTTTGAAGATAACTATCCGCCTCCGGAGAAGATTCTCCGTGCGCAATTGTTCGATCGCTTAGGACGCCGCAGGTGCTGCCGACGGCGCCGGAGCCGCTGCGGGAACCGGCACAGGTTGAGCAGCGGCGATTTCGGGGAGGACGACGCGATGGCAGAAGTCGCCGAAATACTCACCGGGCTGACGCTCGGCGGCGTAGCGCTTGATGATTGGCGTCAGGTAGGCGACCGCTTCGTCGATCGTGATCGATGGGAGCACGAGTTTATTGAGGCGGGTGCCGTCGTACTTCGCGCCGAGGTAGAAGGCGTATTTGTTGGGCGCTTTGCCGACCAAGCCAATTTCGGCGAGGAAGGGACGGGCGCAACCATTCGGGCAACCGGTGACGCGGATCGACACTGGCTGGGCAGAAAGGCCGACTTCCGCGAAAATCGGTTCGAGCTTTTCGAGGATGCCGGGCAGCGCGCGTTCGCTTTCGGCGAGGGCGAGGCCGCAGGTCGGAAGAGCGACGCAGGAAAGCGCGTTGAGACGCTGGCCAGAACGTTCGTTTTCCTTCGTGAGCCCGTGCTTCGCGAGGATCGCTTCGATCTGGGGTTTTTGTGCGTCGCTGATTCCCGCGATCAAAACATTTTGCGAAGGCGTGAGGCGGAAATCGCCCTTGAGCACCTGCGCGATTTCGCGGAGTGCGGTGCGCATCGGCCAGCCGGGGATGTCTTTGATGCGTCCGGAGAGGATGTGCAGGCCGAAGAACCATTCGCCGTTTTCGCCACGGTGCCAGCCGTGCGGATCTTCGATGGTCTTGAACTCGAACGGACGCGCCGGGGAAAGCTTCCAACCGAGGCGGCGCTCCACTTCACCTTGGAACCAATCGATGCCGCGGTCGTTGATCGTATACTTGAGACGGGCGTGTTTGCGATCGGTGCGATCGCCGAAATCGCGCTGCACCATGATCACGGTCGAACCGACTTCGTTCACCTTGTCAGGCGTGATGAAACCCATGACGTCCGCCAGGCGCGGGAAGGTCGCGGCATTACCGTGGCTCGTGCCCATGCCGCCGCCAACGGTGACGTTGTAGCCAACGACTTTGCCGTTCTCGACGATGGCGATGAAGCCGAGATCTTGAGAGAAAATGTCGATGTCGTTCGAGGGCGGCAGCGCGAAACCGGTCTTGAATTTGCGCGGCAGATACGTCGATCCGTACATCGGCTCGACCTCGGGTTCGCCGCCGGAGACGAGTTCGTCGTCGATCCAGATTTCGTGATAGGCGCGGGTCTTCGGCAGGCAGTAATCGCTGAAGCTCTTCGATGCCTGATAAATTTGCTCATGCGCCGCCGAGCGCTCGGGGAGCGGCGGGGCCATGACGTTGCGGTTCACGTCGCCGCACGCCGCGATCGAATCGAGCAGCACGGAATGCAGGCCGCGGATCAAAGGCTTCAAGTTACCCTTCAAGACCGCGTGATATTGGAATGTCTGACGCGTCGTGAGACGCAACTGACCGTTGGACGTTTTGTCCGAAAGCGCGTCGAGCGCCAGCCACTGCTCGGGCGTGCAACGTCCGCCGGGGAGACGCACGCGCAGCATGAACGAAAATGCCTTTTCCTTGCCGGCCTTCTTCAACGCCAGGCGCAGATCGCGGTCGTCCTGCAGGTAGAGCCCGTGGAATTTCGTGAGCTGCCCGTTGTCGTCGCTGATGGCGCCTGTGGACGTGTCGGCGATTTCCTGCGCGATGGTGCCGCGGAGAAGATTGGATGAGGCCTTGAGGCCTTCATTGTGGACGAGGGGCTTGGCTGCCGCGGGTACTGAGCTCATGGGAAAGAGGGGAAACGTGGCCCACGTTGGCGGGCGATTCAAGTTAGAATTAGTGAATTAAGTGATTTACTAAAGATAAGGAAAACGGGGCATGCTCGCGGGCGGATCGTCAGCCATTGGCCAGGCTTTCCAAGATCTTTTCCGAAGCGCGCATGCCCTTCTCCATCACACCCAAGTGAAAGCTTTCGTTGGGCGCGTGCAGGTTATCTTCCGGCAAGAAGAGGCCCATCAGCACAGAGTCGAGGCCGAGCACACGTTTGATATCGGCAATGATCGGCACGCTGCCGCCTTCACGTAGATAGAGCGGCGGTTTCCCAAAAACTTCGGCGATCGCCGCATCTGCCGCCCGGAAGGCACTCGCGAGCACCGGGGACTGATCCTTCGGCGTGTTGGAACGCCCCGGCGGCACGACCACGTACGGCGTGCCTTCGTGTTGATCGACCAGCTCGAATGTCACGTCTTTCGGCATCCGCTCGCGCACGGTTTGATAAAGCAACTCGCGGATCTTCGTGGGATTCTGATTGGCGACGAGACGGCAGCTGATCTTCACGAACGCCTTGCTCGGGATCACCGTTTTCGTCCCCTCCCCTTGGTAACCGCCGCCGATACCGTTGAATTCCAGCGTCGGCAGATAACGTGTCGCCTCGAACGGCGTGTAACCCTTCGTCGTGTAGAACGCCGGGATGCCGAGAAACTCGCGGTACTGCTCCTCGCTCTGGCCGAGTTTCGCGAGTTCCGCGCGTTCCCATGGATGCACTTCGAGCACGTCGTCATAGAAGCCGGGGACGTTCACGCGACCGTCCGGCGTGTGCAGCGATGCGCACAGTTCGGCGAGCGCCTGAATCGGATTCCTCAATACGCCGCCATGCAGCCCGGAGTGCAGATCGCTCTTCGCGCCGGTCGCGACTACGTCGAATAACACCAGACCACGAAGCCCGCAGGTGATCACGATCTGATCCTCGCGAGGAATGCCGGTGTCCGACAAAAAAACGAAATCCGCTTTCCGCAGCCGGTTCTGATACTGCTCAAGAAAGAGCGGGAAACTCGGGCTCCCCATCTCCTCTTCGCCCTCGATCATGAACGTGATGTTGAGCGGCAGATCCGGCCGCCGTTCGAGCAAACGTCCGACGGCCGTGATGTGCGTCATCAGCGGGCCTTTGTTGTCGGCGGCGCCGCGTCCGTAGAGACGTCCATCGCGGATCTCCGGCTCAAAGGCGGCGCTTTTCCAGAGATTGAGCGGGTCCGCGGGTTGCACGTCGTAGTGACCGTAAATGATTACGTGCGGCCACTCGGGTTTGCCGTGGCGCTCCGCGAGAATGACCGGGTGGAGCTTCGTGTGGACAACCTCCACCGTGAACCCGATCGACGTCAGCAAGCCGGCGACAAACTCGCGGGCGCCCACCATGCCGTCTTTGAACGACGGATCAGCAGAGACGCTGGGATGACGGATGAATTCTTTGAGCTTTTCGACCGGGTCAAACATGGCCGGGCAACGTGGCGAAAATCCGCCGCGCGCGCTAGCGGGAAAAGCAACTGCGGCGAAAACTTTTCCGACGCAAAACGTCGCTCGCCTGGTGTAGGCGGGGTGCCCTCACCCCGCGTTCGCATCGCCCAACGTACGCTCGTCGTCGAGCGGGGTGAGGGCACCCCGCCTACATCATCAGCCGCAGCTCAGTACTGCGTCTTCGCGTTTTCGTAGAGCGGTATGTACTGCGGCGCGAGTTTCTCCAAGTTCGCGATCCGCTCTGCAGTTGGCGGATGCGTGGAGAACCACTTAAACGGCTCATTGCCGCCGCTCTTCTTCGCCATCTTTTGCCAGAAAGTAATCGCCGCGCGCGGATCGTAACCGGCTCCCGCCGCGAAGCGCAGACCGATCGCGTCGGCTTCGCTCTCATGAGCCCGCGAGAAAGGCAGAATCACACCCGCAGTCGCACCGGCGCCGTACAAGCTGAGGATCAAACTGCGTTTCGCGGGATCGACATCCTTCACCTCCATATAAGTTGCCGCCAACGCCGCCGCACCCGCCGCCGCCATTTGCTGCGACGCCCGTTCGCCGCCATGCCGCGAAGAAACGTGCGCGACTTCGTGACCCATCACGGCGGCGATCTCGTCGTCACTCTCCGCGAGTTTGATGAGCCCCGTGTACACACCGACTTTGCCGCCGGGCAGCGCGAACGCGTTGATCTGTTCTGACTCAAAAACGACAAACTCCCACTGCGCATTCGGCAGCTCGCGGCCGACCGATTTTGCGATGCGCTCACCGATGCGGCGAATCCGTGCGTTCACCGCCGGATCGTTTGAAACTTTCTCCTTCGCCTTGATGTCCGCGAATGCCGCCAGCCCCATCTGTGCTTCTTCCGCAGGCGGCACGAGCATCAGTTGACGCCGGCCCGTCTCCGGAACGACGGCACAACCAGCAAGCCCGAGGACGACAAGAAGCGCGGAAGCGATACGGAAGTTCATGAGGATAAGAAGCTGATCAGCACAGACTCGCGCGCAAGCGATTGGTTCACGGTTCGCTCCCGGAATGATCGATGGAGGCGCGACGCCCCCATCGCGCGAACAATCATCCGCGTTTTGACGCGAAGCGCGACGAGGGCGTCGCGCCTCCATCGAACCAACCTCACGCTCAGTGCTTAAAATGCCGCAGCGCGGTGAAGACCATCGCCATGCCTCGTTCGTCGGCGGCTTTGATGACTTCCTCGTCGCGCACCGAACCGCCCGGCTGGATCGCCGAGGTCGCGCCCGCATCGGCGGCTGCGATCAATCCGTCGGCGAACGGGAACAACGCCTCGCTCACCACGACCGAGCCTTTGAGATCGAGCTTCGCTTCGCCCGCTTTCCAGACCGCGATGCGCGAGCTGTCCACACGCGCCATCTGGCCGGCGCCAACACCGAGCGTCTGTTCGCCGCGGCAGTAAACAATGGCGTTAGACTTCACGTGTTTGCAGACGCGCCAGCCAAACATCATGCTCGCCCACTCTTCCGCCGTGGGCTGGCGTTTGGTGACGACCTTGAAGTTGCGCGGATCGCCAAGCGTCTTGTTGCGATCCTGCACGAGCAGTCCGCCGACCACCGAGCGCACATCCTGGAGCGAATCGGCGCCAAGCCCTTCCTTCGCGATCATGAGGCGCAGGTTTTTCTTCTTCGCAAAAATCGCCAGTGCTTCGTCGCTGAAACGCGGCGCGATGATCACCTCGGTGAAGATGTCTTTGATCTGTTCCGCAACGTCGGTTTCGAGCGTGCGGTTGACGACGATGATGCCACCGAACGGCGCCTGCTTGTCGGTCGCGTAGGCTTTGTGCCACGCGTCGATGAGCGTATCCGCGCTGGCCGCACCGCACGGATTGGTGTGCTTGAGAATCGCGACCGTCGGACGCTCGAACTCACCGATCAGGTAAGTCGCCGACGTGATGTCCAAAATGTTGTTATAGCTGAGCTCCT
>CAMLSH010000040.1 GCA_946482625.1 uncultured Opitutaceae bacterium | reverse complement strand
CCGCTCATCATCATCACGCGCGCAGCCGGATTTAGCTGGAGGATTTCGCGCAACGTCTGCGAGCCGTTGAGACGCGGCATGGTGAAATCCAGCAGGATGAGCGAGAAGTCCGACGGGCCTTTTTTCAGCCGCTCCAACGCGCTCTCGCCGTCCTCGGCGATTTCTACGGTGAATCCCGTGCGTTGCAGCACCTGACGGGTGACGGAGCGCACGCTCTCTTCATCGTCGACGACGAGGACGCGGCCGGATGACGTCGGCGGGCGGCTGTTTCGCGTGGGGGCAAACGGCGGGAGCGTGCGGCCTTTGTTTCCCGTGTAAACTGCGAGTACGAGCCGGAACGTCGTGCCGACGCCGGGCGTGCTTTGAACGTAGAGCGCGCCTTCGTGCGAGCGCACGATGCCTTGGACCGCTGCGAGACCGAGGCCGCGACCGGTGAACTTCGTCGTGAAAAACGGATCGAAAATGCGTTCGACGGTGGCGGCGTCCATGCCTGCGCCGTTGTCGGTGACTTCGAGGAAAACGGCTTCGCCATGGCCGATGCCGGCGGCGACCCGGGCGGAAGCGAGGAAGGCGGTGTCGACCCGCATCCGTCCTGTGGTGACAACGATCCGGCCCGTGTCGGGAGCGACGGCTTCGGCGGCGTTGAGCACGAGATTCATCACGATCTGGCGCATCTGCGTGGCATCGGCCAGCACCGGCGGCAGTTCCGGATCGAGGTGAAGTTCAAGGGCGGCGCGATGTTCGACCGAGACGTCGAGAAGCTTTGCGGTGTCACCGACGAGTTTGCTCAGGTCGACAGCCTGCACGATGAACCGGCCCTTGCCCGCGTACGCCAGCATCTGCTGGCAGAGCTCGGCGGCGCGGGTGGAGGAGTGTTCGATTTGCGTGAGCGATTCGTGGAGTTCGTGGCCGTCGGGCAGGCGATCGCGGGCGAGGCTCGCGTGGCCGAGGATGCCGGTGAGGAGGTTGTTGAAATCATGCGCGATGCCGCCGGCGAGCACGCCGAGGCTTTCGAGCTTTTGGGTTTCGCGGAGCTGCTCCTCCATGCGTTTTTTCTCGGCTTCCGCCGCGCGGCGAGGACCGAGATCGCGGGAGATGGTGCAGACCGCTTCCTTGCCGTCGAAGGTGAGGAAACTCGCGTTCACCTCGATGGGCAGGCGTTCGCCGGTGCTCGAAAGCATTTCGATTTCGAAGGAGAGGGCGCCGCGGCGGCGGGCGTCTTCCCAGAGCGCGCGGTAACGGGCTTTGTTGAGCGGCGGGTTGGTGTCCCAGACTTTGGTGGCGAAAACCTCATCGCGGCTGCGGCCGGTGAAGCGGCAGAAGGTCTCGTTGACGTAGAGGCGGTTTCCGTCCGCATCCATGATCGAGACGATGTCTTGCGCGAGATCCAGCGCGTGGCGGGTGAGGCGGAGTCGCTCCTCGCTGTCGCGGAGGGCCTGCTCCGCGGCTTTGCGGGCGCTAATGTCGCGCGCGATGGCGAAGACGATTTCGAGGCCGCCGAAATCGATGTAGCTGGTGCCGACCTCGACGGGGATGGGCGGGCCGTTCTTGTTGACGAGCAATGCCTCGAAGAGGTGCGTACCGCGTTGTTTCACGTGCGACCAAAGCTGCTGGTAATGCGCGGGCGTCATGCCGACGTACGTGTTCCAGATCTTGGTGCCGACCAGCTCGGTGCGTTCGTATCCAGTAAGCCGGCACGTCTCGTCGTTGACGTAGATGCGGTCGCCGTCGGCGGTCAGGAAAGCGACGGCGTCGCGCATGTGATCGACCGCGTATTGCGTGAACCGGAGACGGCGCTCGGCTTCCTTGGCGAGGGTGATGTCGGTGGCGACGCCGTGCCAGACCACCGCGCCTTCCGGTGCGGTCTCGGGAATGGCATTGAAGCGCACCCAGCGGCGTCCGCCACCCGGAGGCTGGAAAGACGCGTCGAGCTGCCAGGCGGTAAGGGCGGCCGCGGATTGGTCGAGGGTGCGGCGGAGGGCGTCTGCTTGATCGCTCGGAAAAAGGGAGAGGAGGCGCGCAGGGTTTTGCGCGAGTTCGGATGCGGGCAGGCCGAAAAGCTGGCTGGCGCCTTCGCTGAGGAAAGGAAGGACGAGCCGTCCGGACGAATCCCGGCGAAGTTGAAAAACCGTGCCCGGGAGAACGCGCATCAGGCGGTCGAGGCGGGCGTGGCTCTCGGCGAGTGCGCGGTCGGTGGCGAGGCGCTCGGTGATATCGTGGATGACGGCGGCGACGAGGGCGGGGCGGCCGTTGGCGGCGGGCAGGACGCCTTGTTCGCCAAGAAGCGTGCGCTCGCCGCGGTCCGGAGTTCGGATACGGATGATGCGAGGCGGGAAGGGTTGTCCGGCGCGGAAGGCGGTGACGGCGGCTTGCGCGGCTTCGCGATCGTCGGGATGAACGTAATCGAGGAGATCGTGCGAGCTGTTGGTGACCATGCTCTGGTCGGCCTTGATGCCGAAGATGCGCAGGTATTCCGCGGAGCGGACGATCTGGCCTGTACGTGTATCCAGATAGCACATGCCGATGTTGGCGATGCGCTGTGCCTGGAGGAGCATCCATTCGCGTTCCTTGACCTCCCGCGTCATCTCGCGGGCGAGGCGGACGGCCTCACGCTGCGTGCGCCGCAAGTTCCATAGCAAGGCGGTGAGGAGGGCGGTGGCGATGAGGCCGCCTGCGAAAAGCTGGTTTGCGAGGGCATACCGACTGCGAGAAAGCGCGCCGGGTGGCGCGGCGAGATCGAGCCTCCATGTGCGATCCATGATGGGCACGGTGACGCCATGGGTTGCGGAGCGGGTGGTGGATTTGCCCGAGGAAGCGAGAAGGTGCAGTGAACGCTCGGTGCCGTCCGCGGCGATGTCGGTCACCTCCAGATGAAGCGTGCGGCCGATCTGGCTGTCGATGTATTCAAAAAAGTCGGTTGTGCGAAGTTCCGCGGCGAGCCATCCATGGTGCGCAGCCAGGCGGGCGCTTTCCGTCTTCGCAAGCACGCCGGGGCGGTAGAGCGGCATGGTCACGTAGAGGCGGTGGAAGCCATTGCCGTCGGGCGCGGCGATGGGCTCGCTCATCGTGGTGGCGCCGGTTCGGCGGGCCCGATCGGCGCTGCGGAGCCAGTCTCCGCGTATGAGGCGGCCGGTGACCGGCTGTGAAGGCGGAGGCAGGTAGTCGCGTTTCAGCGCGATGATATCCATGTCTTCGCCGCCGTCTTCGGGGGCGATCGCGAAATCCGGCGCGAAACGACTGCGCGCTTCGTCGAGGAACGCCGGAAGGGTTTCGCGCGAAACCCGGCGGACGTAACTAAAACCGTTGAGGCCAGGCGGGGGGAAGGGGTTCAGCTCGTCGAGATAAGTTTCCCACGACTCCCGATTGAGCCCTGCTTGTGCCGCGTAGAGGCCGCGCAAACCCTGGAGCGTGCTGTCGATTTGGGCGAGGCGGACGCGAAGTTCGTCGGTGATGTGCGTCGCCAGCAACGCGAGTTCCTGTGCTTCGTCGCGCTGGATGTGTTCGCGTTCGCGGAGCCATAAAATGGTCGAGGCGGTCACACCGGCGGCGGCGACGAAAACGATCAATAGAAATGACCGGCGCACTCCGGCGGTGACTGGGGGGTTCATCGGGACGGCATCGGAGATAACTCCCTGAAGCTGAGGCCGCAAGGGCGGAGGCATGCCAGGTGCCGCGTAAATACGTGGGCATGCGCCGCCCGGTACAAGAAGGGTGGGCGCGGCACGGAATATGATAAAACTGTTTTATTAATAATTAAACACTTGAAATCAGAAATGAGCCGGTCATGTCCTTTTTCACCCTCGCCCCGCCCCCTCAATGATTCGTACGAGCCTCATCGTCGCTGTCTGCCTGGTCTGTCTTTCTCCGACAGGATCGTTCGGAAACTCGGAGTCGGCGGCTGTCGCGGCGGAGACCGGATATGTCCACGGGGCCGATATCTCGGCGCTGCCCGTGTTGGAGTCGCATGGCGCGGTTTTTAGCGATGATGGGAAACGGGGGAATGGACTGACGGTTTTGCGAGACGCGGGTTTCGATTGTTTCCGTCTGCGACTGTTTGTTTCGCCGGTTCATGAGGGCATCGTGGCCAACGATCTTGAGTACACCCTGGCGCTCGCCCGTCGCGTGAAGGCCAGCGGCGCCAGATTCATGCTCGATCTCCACTATTCCGATACGTGGGCCGATCCGGCGAAGCAGTTCAAACCGGCGGCTTGGGAAAAGCTGCTGTTCGACGAACTGACTGGGGCTGTTCGCGAGTACACACGGCTTACGCTCGCTCGGTTCTTTGCCGAGGGACTGGCTCCGGACTATGTCCAGATCGGCAACGAGATCACCAACGGCCTGCTCTGGCCGGAGGGGCGCGTGGAGTTTCGTGAGGCGCAGGACGCTGCCGCGTGGTCGCGGCTTGCGCGTTTGTTGCGCGCAGGCTTCGAGGGCTTCGATGCTGCGGTGGTGGCGGCGAAGGCGGAGCGCCCGAAAACCATTCTTCACATCGAAAGTACCGGCGATGTGCCGCGCACCCGTTGGTGGCTGCGCAACGCCCGTGACGCGGGTCTGCCTTTCGATATCGTCGGTCTCAGCTATTATCCGGAGTGGCACGGCGGGATCGTCGCCCTTCGCGAAACGCTGGAAGCGGTCGCGAGCGATTTCAAAGTCCCGGTCATGGTGGTCGAGACCGCGTACCCATGGAGGCAGGACGCGCACTGGGAGGGAAAAAAGAATCTCGACTGGCCGGTCTCGCCCGATGGGCAGCGCCAGTTTTTAGACGATGTGAACCGCGCGGTGCGTTCTCTTCCCGGCGGTCTAGGTGCCGGCGTTTGCTGGTGGCACCCCGAATCCGTCCAAGTCAACGGACTGCACGCGTGGGTCGGCGGCTCGTGCGCGCTCTTCGATGCCAAGGGCGAGTTGCTTCTGGCCGCCAAGGTTTTCCGCGCATCGGCCAACGCGCATTGATTCAACGATTTTCAGCTGCTCCAACCCAAACCCAAGACACATGAGAACCCCGACCCTGACGGCCGCCGCGATCAGCCTCGCCTGCGGTCTTTCCACGCCGCCCCACGTCCTCGCACAAGCCGCTCCGGATGCTGCCGCTCCGGCGGTAGCGGATGATGAAGTGATCGTGCTCAGCCCTTTTGAGGTGAGCACCAAAAAAGACGCCGGCTACCTCGCGGGCAACACGCTCGCCGGCAGCCGCCTCAACACCGAACTCAAGGACACCGCCGCGGCGATCTCCGTGCTCACGCCCGAATTCCTGAAAGACATCGGCGCGACGAACATGAAGGACGTGATCCTGTTTCAAAACAATGCCGTGCCGAGCGTCGGTGATGCAGCGCCGAACTTTAACGCGAACCCGCTGATGGGCAGCCCTGCGTGGAATCTCCGCATCCGCGGCCTGCCGGCCTCCTACGCGCGCAACTACTTCGCGTGGACGACATCCACTGACTTTTTCAACGTCGATCGCGTGGATCAGTCGCGCGGCCCCAACGCCATTCTCTTCGGCTTCGGCTCCGCCGGCGGTATCGTGAATACGACTACGAAACAGGCGGTCATCGGCGAGCGCGACACCGAGGTTGGGCTCACGATTGGCAGCTGGGATCGCCGGCGCGCGACGCTGGACTACAACCAGGTGCTCATTCCCGGTAAGTTCGCCATGCGTCTCAACGCAGTCGGCGACGAGGGCGAGACGTGGCGCGAATGGGAGTTCAATGAAGACCGTCGCGTGCATCTCGCGGCCAAGTGGCAGATTTCGCCGTCGTCGGTGTTCAAGGCCGAGTTCGAGTACGGCAAGGTCGAGGACAACATCGCGCGCCCTTGGCTCATGATCGACCAGACCTACGCGTGGAAAAACGCCGGCAGCCCGACGTTTGGCAGCGCGCAATGGAGCTGGCCGCAGAGCGAGTATGTCACCCAGACGTGGAGCGAGCACCTCGTCTACACGGAGAACAACAATACGCTGATGAACTGGCAGGGCATGCCCTTCAGTTATTCGGCCAACCAAGGTTGGTCCCATCTCGCGATGACGCCTGAAAATCTCGCGATCATCCCGATCCACGCGAATCCGGGCGGCGGTGCGGCTCTGCGTGAGAACGAGTACGACACGTTTACGGCGGTGTACGAAAAGGTCGTTTCGCAGGCGTTCAGCTTCGAGTTGTCGTACAACCACCAATCGTCCGATTTTCTCGGATACGATCCGGACGCGGGCAACCTCACACGCTACAGTTACCTCGGCGGCGCGACGGAGCTCTGGGCGGATGCGTCGGACTATCTGCCGACTTGGTCGGCCAATCCCAACGCGGGTCGTTACTACGTGGAGAACAACTGGACCCGCCGCACCAACACCAGCGACATCGATGTCTTCCGCGGCACGGCATCCTACGAGAGCGATCTCGGCGCCTTCGGAATGCACCGCGTAGCGGGACTCTACGAGTACGGCATGCGCGACTATTATCGCGTGGAGGATTCGGAGGTTTTTGCGGGACGTCCGTTTGCGACCGAAGCCGAGTTCGACTCGAACCGTATTTTCCGCCGTTACTACATCACGCCGGGCGAGGCCGCGACCATCCGCGTGCCGTCCTGGCAACAGGCCCTCGTTAACGTCACGGATCCGGTTTCCGGCCGCACGTTGTCGAGCACGTGGGTGCCGAACCAGGGCATCGATGATATCGAGATTCGCCAGCACACCTATCTCGCTGCGTTGCAGAGCCGGTTTTTCAAAGACCGCCTCGTGACGATCTTGGGTTATCGGCGTGACGAGTTGAATCACGAGGCGGGCATCAATGGGCGCGACGCCGGGGGCGTTTTACACATCGTTCCGGGCATGACCGAAGAGGCGGACTTCTCGGCGAACACGTTTTCGGCCGGCGCGGTTCTCGATCTGACCAAAAACATTTCCGTATTCGGAAACACTTCGACCAGCCGCGATCTCCCTAATCTCAACCAGACCGTTATCGACGGCGGGCTCCCGCAGATGCCTGAGAGCAAGGGCTACGATGTAGGCGTGAAATTTGACCTCGGCTCGAAGCTCTATGCGACGGCGAGTTACTACACGACGGATGTCGAGAAGACGACCGAGTGGGGCAACATCAAGGCGAGCGTCTCCGATCTCAACAACCGCATCCTCGACGTCTTCGTCACCGACGGACTAATCACCGGCGCGCAGCGCGACGCCCGTCGCACCAACGCCGATTCCTACTACGAAGACCGCGAGTCGAAGGGCTGGGAGTTTACGCTGGTGGCAAATCCCACCGCCAACTGGCGCGTGAGTGCCAACTTCTCGATCAACGAAGTCGTGAAGAGCAACATCATGAACGAAATCGCCTCTTGGGCTGACACAAACGCGGCCTTCTGGCGCGCCACCGGCGGCGATGCTTATCTGCTGGGCGGCGGCTCGTGGGACACGGTTGGCAACCAGATCGGCTGGATGACGGATTACATCGACCGCGAGCGCGCGTTCAGCGGAAAACCTGCTCGTGGCGAGCGAAAGTATGGCGCCAATCTGTATTCACGTTACCGATTCTCCACGGGCGCGCTGAAGGGCCTGTCGTTTGGCGGCGGCGGTCGTTATCAGAGCGCCAACATCGTCGGCATGGAGAATCCCGGCACGGCGAACGAGAAGGTGCTGAAAGGCGAAAAGCTTTTCCTCGCCGACGCGTCGATCGGATACGATTTCCCGCTGTCGGTTCTGGGCCACAAGACGTGGGTCGAACTTCAGGTGAATGCCTCCAACGTCTTCGATAACGACGACTATCAGGTCTATACGTCGGCGTGGTGGGATAGTACTCGTCCCGAGCGCATCGGCTTGCAGGAGCCGCGCAAGATCACCTTTAGCGCGACGGTTAAGTTCTAATCATCCACGGGCACGCGGTTGACGCGTGCCCCTTTTCTATCGTGAAACCAGATCCCGACACAGTTCCTCTTGCGGCACCGACTGGCGCCGACACCACAACCGAGCGCGTCACGCGTCCGGAGGACAAGGTCGGCTTCTGGGAGAAGACGGCGCTGGGCTCCGGGTTTCTCCCGCTGTTTTTCGGCAATGCGGCGGTGAAAGGCCTGACGATCCCGGTTTATCAGATGACACTGAAGCTGGATCCGGCATTGCTGGGGCTGGCGCTGGCGGTGCCGCGTTTTTGGGATGCGCTGGTGGATCCGGTTGTCGGATACTTATCAGATAACTGCCAGTCGCGCTTTGGCCGTCGCAAACCGTTTATCGTGGCAGGTGCGTTGCTACAGGCGCTCGCGTTCGGCGCGATCTGGATGGTGCCGACGCACTGGAGCCAAGGCGCGATGCTCGCGTATCTGGTTTCCACGCTGCTCGTGTTCTACACGTGCTTCTCCGTTTTCTCGGTTCCGCTGATGAGTCTCACGTATGAGATGACGCCGGACTATCAGGAGCGCACGCGCGTCTCGGCGTTTGGCGGATTTTTCGGCAAGGCGGGGGAGTTCATCTATCAGTGGATATTTCCGCTCACGCAGCTCGCGATGTTCGGCACTGTGATGATGGGCGTGCGTGTGGTCGGGTGGGGGATTGCGGTCTTGATCATGGGACTGCTCGGCGTGCTGCCGGCGCTGTTCGTGAAGGAGCGCTATTTTAAAAAGGCCGCGAAGCAGCCGCGCGTGCGGTTTTTCGCGAGCGTGCGAGAAGCTTTTAAGAATCGCGCTTTCCGCGTGCTGACAGGGCTCACGATTTTCCAAGTCGTGGCGGGCATGCTTTCCAGCAGCATCGATTATTACCTGCTGGTTTACTACATGCAGGGAGGCGATGTGATGGCGGGATCGGTCTGGAAAGCGTGGCTCTCGTCTGGGTACGCCGTGATCGGTATCCTCGGGATTTACCCGGTGAACTGGTGCGCCAACCGGTTCGGCAAGCGCACCACGTTGGTGGCAACCTTCGTTCTGGTGCTCATCGGCTCGATCGGGAAATGGATGCTCTTCACGCCCGGCGGCAATCCATGGAAGATCATGCTCGATCCGCTGCTCTGCGGACCAGTCTGGATCGCGATCAATGTGCTGACGCCGTCGATGTTCGCCGACATCTGTGACGACGACGAACTCCGCCACGGGCAGCGCCGCGAGGGCATGTTTGGCGCGATTTTTTCGTGGCTCCAGAAAACCGGCTACTCGCTCGCGTTCTTTGGCACCGGACTGGCGCTCAATTTTGCGGGTTTCGATGCGAAGCTCGAAGGTGCCCAGCATCCCGAGGCGATTTTCAATATGCGGGTGATCTTCACCGCCACGACGGCTCTCTGGGCGGTCGGCGCGATCGGGATTCTCGCGTTCTATCCGCTCAACCGTCAGCGCGCGTATGAGATTCGCGACGCGCTCGAAGCCCGGCGCGGCAAAGTCTGAGCGAGCCACTTCAAACTCACTTGTCATGACTTCGCCGTTCAATCCCGACACAAAAAAATCGCCGCCCAGTGCGCGTGCGGTCCATGGTGGCGGCATGAGCCGCTCGCAGCCTGCCCCGCGCCCCGGAAAGAAAGCCACGATCTACGATCTTGCCCGTCTCGCCGAGGTCTCGCCCGGTACCGTTAGCCGCGTGCTCAACAACCGCGACAAGGTGAAACCTGAGACGCGCGAACGCATCTTGCGCGCCGCGAAAGAGCTCAATCTCAAGCCGCAGGTATCCGTTCGCACGCGACAGATCGCCATCTTGTCGGAGCCCACGTTTACCGACCGGATCGAAGGCTACGCGGCGACACTGACCGCGCATCTCGCATTCGCATTCTCCCGCCGCAACATCGGCCTGTTGCTGCCCTCCAACCCGTTCGAGCAGCTCCCGGGCGCATTCCTCGACGGCATCGTCGCTGTCACGTTCGATAAGGGCCTGCGCTCCATGCTCGCCGAGCTCGAGACGCGCTTGCCGGTCGTGTACATGGATAAATTCGACGCCACCTCGCGCCAGCTCACGGTCTGTTCCGATCACTTCAGCTCGGGTTACCTGGCCGCGAAGCATTTCATCGCACGAGGCAAGCGGAAGATCGCCTTCATGGGAGGCGACACCCCGCCGTTTTTGGAGCGATTGAAGGGTGTGCGCAAAGCTCTGGCTGAGGCCAAAGTGGAGGCCGACGACCGTTTGCTGCTGCCGATGGCGCCGGGAGTAAACCATTTCTCCGCAGTCACCCGCGTCGTGCGCGCTGGGGCGGATAGTATTTACGCGCCGGGTACGAGTTTTCAGGCGATGGAGTGCCTGCACATCCTCACGTACGTGATGGGCCTCAAAGTTCCGCAGGATATCTCGCTCATTGGCGGCGAGAACGAAGGTATTTCCATCATCCAGAATCCGCCGCTCACCACGATCGAGGAACCGCTGCGCGATATGGCCGAGCAGGCGGCTGTCATGATGGACGCTTTGACGGCTGGGGAACGCATCCAAACCCGGCAGCTCAGCCTGCCGGTGCGCTTGATCGAACGGGACTCCGTTTCGTAAGGCGCACCGACCGAACCCGCTTGGACGATCACTTATTCAAAACCGGGACACATCTCGCGTCTAAATTTCAAAGAGTTTAATAAATGATGAAACAGATTGTAGTCAGCCGCGCCGGTTCCGAGATGGAACGCGCCCGGCACCTCGGACGCGCGGTGCTGGAATCTAATTCAATCCATGACTGAGTGCCATCGGCTCGATCGTGACTGGGAATTTCGGCGGATTTCTCCCGCCGCGACGGCTTCCGCATGGGAGCGCGTCGATCTGCCGCATACGCCGTTTCGCCCCGATCTCGACGGACGCGAGCATTGGCTCGGCGAGTGCGAGTATCGTCGCACCTTGCAAGCCTCCACCACAGCGGCGCGGGGGAGCCGGTATATTCTCAACGTGGGCGCAGCCATGCATACGACGAAAGTCTTCGTCGATGACGTGGAGTGCGGGCGTCACGTCGGTGGTTATCTGCCGTTCGAGATCGATCTCACGAACGCGCTCGCCGATGGCGAAACGCACACGCTGGTCCTCGCGCTCGATAATCGCGATCACCCCGACGTGCCGCCCGGCAAGCCGTACGCCGATCTCGATTTCTGCTGGTACGGCGGGCTTTATCGCGAAGTCGAACTACGCGTGTACCCGCCTGTTCACATCACCGATCCCGTCGGTGCCGGGGAGATGGCGGGCGGGGGCGTTTTTGTTCGCACGATCGAAGCGTCTTCGGAGAGCGCGGTCGTCAGCGTGAGGACGCATGTGCGCAACAGCGGAGTCACAAAGCAGACGGCTCTGATCGGCGTGGAACTGCTTTTCGACGGCCAGCGAGTGGCTTACGCCACGAGCGCCGAGGTGGAATTCGGCGCGGATCAAAGCGCGCACACTGAACTGACTCTTACGGTGCCGCGGCCGCGTCTCTGGAGTATCGATACGCCTTTTCTGCACGAGGCGCGGATCACGGTCCGTTCGGCCAGCGGTCACGTGCTGGACGAGCGGATCGAGCGTGTCGGACTGCGGCGCATAGATTTTTCGCGCTCAGGCGGTTTTCAGCTCAACGGCCGGCGCATTAGGCTACGTGGTACCAATCGGCATCAAGAAACTCCCTACGTCGGTTACGCGGTATCGCGGGTGGCGCAGTTTCGCGACGCGCGCCGCATCAAGGAGGCGGGTTTCGATTATGTGAGGCTCTCGCACTATCCGCAGTCGCCGCACTTCCTCGATGCGTGCGACGAGCTGGGTATCGTGGTCATGAACGCGATTCCCGGCTGGCAATTTATCGGTGGCGAAACGTTTCAACGCGCGTGCTACCAAAACGCCCGCGACGTGATCAGGCGCGACCGCAATCATCCGTGCGTCGTTCTCTGGGAATTGTCGCTCAACGAGACGCAGATGCCGGAGGAGTTCATGGCGCGGCTTCACGCGATCGGACATGAGGAGATGCCGGGGGATCAAATGTTCACCTGCGGCTGGATGGATCGCTACGACGTGTTCATCCACTCGCGTCAACACGGGGAAATCCATCGCTGGCAAAATGGAGACAAGGCGCTCGTCATCGCCGAATACGGCGACTGGGAGTTCTACGCGGCGAACGAAGGCTTCGATCAGAAAACGGGCGCGGGCGTGCACGAGGCGTGGAGCAATGCGCGGCAGTTTCGCGCGTCGGGCGAACGCGGTCTGCGTCAGCAGGCGTGGAATCATCAAATCGCGCTCAACGACACGCTGTCGTCGCCCGCGGTCCTCGACGGACAGTGGTGCATATTCGACTACGCGCGCGGTTATCATCCCGTGCGAGCGGCGTGCGGCGTCATGGATGTTTTTCGCCTGCCGAAGTTTTCCTATCACTTCTACCGGAGCCAGCGCGACCCGTCCGAAGGCGGAGCAAACTGGACGGGCGGGCCGGTGGTGTTCATCGCCTCGCACTGGACCGCGGCGTCGGATTTGCGCGTGCTCGTTTATAGTAATTGCGACGAGGTCGAGCTGCGGCTCGACGGCCGTTCCCTGAATCGAAAACGTCCCGATGCCGTCTGGATGTCGCAACACCTGCCGCATCCGCCGTTCGTTTTCGACCTTCCTCATTTCACACCGGGCGCACTTGAGGCGATCGGCTTCATCGGAAATCTCCCTTGCTGCACACACTGGGTTTCGACGCCGGAAACGCCGGCCGCTCTTGAGCTGGCGATCGATGGGCTCGGCATCGCACCCGGAGCGGACGAGACAGATGTGGTCATCGTCCATGCGTTCGTACGCGACAGACGGGGCGCGCTTTGTATCGAGGAATCGGGCACGGTGACGTTTTCTGTCGACGGCGCGGCCTCGCTGGCGGGACCTGCGCAGATTCGCGCCGAAGCGGGCATCGGGTCCACGGTGTTACGTTTGCCGCCTGAGGTGGCGACGCAGGGTTTCGAGTTGCGCGCGACGTACGGCGGGCTGTCAGCCGTGCTGCGTGTTCCCTGCGAGCCCGGTAAACGGGCTTCAGCGTCAAGCGAACCGCCGCCCGCCCGGCTTCAACCCGTGTAGTGTTTTCTTCGACCGCTTTCCGCCGCGCAACCGCGCGGCGACATCCAACCCATACCCCCATGAAAATACCCCGGCTACTCCCTCTCGCCGCGCTGCTCGCGGCTGCGTTTATATCGTCGGCGCACGGCGCCATCTGGATCAAAGGCTGCGACGTTTCCTCGCTCAAAAAGAGCGAGGATAAAGGCGGCCGATATTATTACGCGTCCGGCTGGCAGGACGATGCGCTCAAGATCCTCCGCGATGGAGGCGTGAATACCGTGCGCCTCAAAGTCTGGGTCAACTCGCCCGACGGTTATCATAACAAGTCGCGCGTGCTCGCCGTGGCGAAACGCGCGAAGAGCTTCGGACATAAAATCCTCGTCGATTTCCACTACTCCGACAGCTGGGCCGATCCGGGCAAGCAGACGAAGCCGGCAGCTTGGAGGAACTATAATCTCAGTGCGCTCAACACCGCGGTCTACAACCACACGTACGACATCTGCAAAGGCCTCGCCGATCAGGGCACGCCGGCGGACTACGTGCAGATCGGAAACGAGATCAACGACGGCATGCTCTGGAACGAGGGCCGGCTCTCCACGGTGAACTACAACTTCGCCAACATGTGCCAGCTGATCCGCTCGGGGATCAACGGCGCGAAGGCCGCGCGCTCCTCGACGGCGATCGTGTTGCACATTGCGAAGGGCGGCGACTGGGAGCTGATCAAGTGGTGGTTCGACAACGTGAAGGCGCAGGGCATCAGCTGGGATTACACCGGTGTCTCCTATTATCCGTACTGGCACGGCAGCCTCACGTCGCTCCAGACCGCGTTGAATAACGCGGCGAGCCGTTTCGCGAAGCCGGTGCTCGTCGTGGAGACGGCGTATCCGTTTACGCTCTCCGAGGGGGACTCCGCGCCGAATAACATCGGCCTAGCGTCGCAGCTGGTCAGCGGCTACCCAGCGTCGTTGCAAGGCCAATACGACATGATCAAGCGCATCCTCACGATCGTGAATTCTGTGCCGAATAATCGTGGCGCCGGCGTGATCTACTGGGAGGGCACCTGGACACCGGTCGCGGGCAACGGCTGGGACAACACCAATTCCAGCTCCGGCAACAACTGGGAAAACCAGGCGCTCTTCGACTTTACCGGGAAGGCGCTCTGGTCGATGGACGCGTTTAAACTGTTCTGAGCTTTCGCTTCAGCTTTTCGCTCATACACCCCGGCGGATATTGTCCGTCGTGAGCGGAAACCAGACGAGCCGCGAAGCCCCATGGGTTTCGCGGCTTCTTTTTTGCGGCAGGAGCACAGCGGATCGAAAGTCCGGGCTCTCGGGCGCCGCTCGCAAATCGGAAGCGATTGGTCCGGTTCCACGAAGATTCCCCCATTTAGGTGATATCACGACCGGCGCTCGTTGGATAACATGCGGAGGTTACCCCAATAGACATGTGCGGTTCGGCTTCCGTGTTTTGGAAGCTGCCCCGCGACCCTTAACCCCGACTTAGAAAACGACCCAAACCCCTTTCGCCGATGCTCCGACCGGTCATCACCGCAACGCTCCGGATCATCACGAGTCCCGTCACCGGTTCACCGGCCATCTGACTTCGATTTCGCCCTGCTAACGCCAACACCCAACACCCTATGAACACCAAGCGAATGAAACCCCGCGCTTACCGTCGGAGTATACCGGAGGCCCTATGTCTCGCCGCACTCGCGGTCTGGACCACCTCCTCACTACAGGCTCAGGCTACGGTCCCTGTCGCGGACGAGACTG
>CAMLSH010000039.1 GCA_946482625.1 uncultured Opitutaceae bacterium | reverse complement strand
AAACGCATCGCGCTCGTCGCGCACGATCACGAAAAGGACTCGCTCCTCGCCTGGGCCCGCCTTCATCGCGACGCCCTCGCGAAACACGAACTCTTCGGCACCGGCACGACCGGCGGCATGATCGCCGATGCGCTCGCGCTTCCCGTTCACCGCTTCCTCAGCGGTCCGATCGGCGGCGATCAACAAATCGGTGCCGCCATCGCCGAGCAGCGCATCGACACCCTGATCTTCTTCTGGGACCCGCTCGCTGCCCAACCGCACGACCCCGACGTCAAAGCCCTGCTTCGCCTCGCCGTCCTTTGGAACGTCCCCTGCGCGATGAATCCCGCCACCGCCGATTTCCTCTTCAGCTCCACGCTGATCGACCACGACTACGCGCGCACCAGCGGCCGCCGTCCGGGCCACTAATCTCCTGATTCGTATCCACCCAAGGGCGACGGCGAGAAAACCCAAGGCCAGGCCCGGTTTTTCACTTCGAGTCCAAGATGATCCGCCGGCGGAACATGTCTACGGAGTGGCGGCATTCTTACCACCGATGAAGATCCCCGTCCGGCGGCAGGAATGCCGCCGCTCCTGAACCTCGGTACGCCCCGCTTCAGGTACCGCCTATTTCTTCGCTGCCGCTTCTTCCGCGATGGATTTCAACGTCGTCAACCCTTCCTCGAACTGGCCGCCGATCATTTTGTCCATGCTCATGATCAGCCCGAAAACTTTGCTCATAAAATTCTTCGCTCCGTGCATGCTCCACGTGACGACCGTTTGATCGCCGTCTTGGGCGAAAGCAAAGTCCGTCGTGGCGACCGACGCGAAGGGCTTGATGAACTCGAGTTTCATCCGGACCAAAACATTCGGGCGGC
This sequence comes from uncultured Opitutaceae bacterium, assembly GCA_946482625.1. The sequence continues at coordinate 13,978 of CAMLSH010000039.1, read as the reverse complement.
TCTCGACGATGGTCATGCGGCCTTCCCCGATCTTCGAATTGCCGGCCCACGCCAGCGCCGCGCCGGTTCCGCTGGGCGGGCCTGAGTGGGTGTATTTTGCCGCCGGGTCGAACTTCGCCCACGGATTCCAGAGTTGGTACTGGTGAAGATCATTCACCTGCACGAACACGACCGAAGCGGGCGCGGAAATGCGCATGGACCGTTCCACGCGGTATTCCGCCGGCTGCAGGGCGGCAATGATAAGAAAAACCGCGATCAATGCGGCGATAACGAGAAGGATTTTAACGAGCATGTTGACGTGAGTGTTGAGATGAATGAAGCGGCCGGTGTTCGGAGCGGATTGCGGTTACAACGGCGTGATGCGCGCCGCCAGCATCGGGCGGTAAGCGTGCCGATATTTCCAGGCGAGGTAGAGTTCGAGCGCCAGAAACACCACGGCCATTCCCAGTCCGGAACGTTCGAGGAAAATATGGAACGCTACGCTGTTGACGATGAAGGGCGCGAACAACGCGAGTGCGAGCGGCACGAAACGATTCACAACCAGCAACACGCCGACGATCAGCTGGGTCGCTCCGATGAGCGGCATCATGTATCCGCTATTCACCAACGCGCCGGCGAAGGCCATGGCCGGCTCTGGAAGAGGCGCGCTCGGCGGCGGGATGAAATTGAGAAAGCCGTTCAGGCCGAAAACGACCAGCGGCAGTCCGAGAAGAATCCGGGCAACCGTGGGCAGGTGCCGGGTAAAGCCTCTGGGCTGCCCGCCGGCTGGGTGAGTGTGGATATCGGTTGCAGTGCTCATCGGGAGGAACGTGGAATTTTAGACAATGCGTGCGTTGGGAGAAACGGTTCAGAAGAAAGCCGTCCCTTTCATTGCCTCGACGCTCGGACCCTCTCCTTCCGGACACTATCGCGCAAATTTGGCTGAAATTTTTGCCTCGGCCCGGGCAACGGTCTGTCTACGCCACATCATCGTGTGGCCGACGGCGCCGCCGCCTGAATATTCGGCTTCCGCTGCGTCATGGGTCCGCACTAATGCTTCCCCCAACTCAACTGGCGTCACCCTCGAATCACCACGTCCCATGTCTACCACGGAACCCGCCCCTTTCATGCTGATCTTCCGCGACTCCACGCCCGAGGCCTACCACGCGATGGACGCGGCTCAGCGCGAACAACTCTTGAACGACTGGAACGCCTGGTACGACGGTTTGGTGCAAAGCGGGAAAGCGCAGCACGGTCATCCGCTGGAACCGCAAGTCCGCGTGGTCGCGGGCGCGCGCGGCGAACGCATTGTCGATGGTCCCTACGCCGAGGCAAAAGAAGCGATCGCCGGGTATTTCTTCCTCACCGTATCCGATCTCGAAGAAGCCACAGAGATCGCGCAACGCTGTCCGAATTTAAAACACGGCATGCTCGTCGAAGTCCGCCCCGTCGCCGGCGCATGCGCCCTCGCGCGCTCGATCGGCCGTCAGACCATGCATTGAAGCCCGCTGCCGTATCGGCAGATCAGCGACCGAGAAAATACCACGCCGACGCAGCCCCGGCGATGAGCCCGAACAAGTGGCCTTCCCACGAGGTGCCGTTTCGCGCTGGAGCCACGCCTGCGAGCATCCCGCCATAAAAGGCGAGCACGCCCGCAGCGATGAGCAGATCCGGTGTCGCTCGCGTAAACCACGCCACACCCAGCAGCCACCCGAGAAACCCAAAGATCACTCCGCTCATTCCCATGTGGGCTGCCCGCCGGCCGAACAGCCACAGCGCCACGCCTTGCGCGACAGTCACCACCAGCGCCACCCGCAGAAACTCCGCCTCGCTCCGGCGCAGTATCAGCGCCCCGAGTACGATAAACGGCGGCACGTTCGCGGCCAGATGCGCGAAGTTCGCATGCACGAACGGCGCGGTAACAATCCCGACCAGCCCGCCCGCCGTTCTTGGCGTGATCGCCAGCCGCGTAGCGCTTTGGGCGGAAGCCGCGCTCAGCACTGAGCCCGCGACCATCGCCACCACCGGCCAGGAGAGCCAGTAATAGGGCGCGCTTAGAAACAGCCGTTCGAGAAATCCCAGGATGTCAGCCATGCTCGTGTCGGTGATGTTCGGTGAAAGCGGCCCGGCAATGCATAAACGCCCGGGCCATTACCATTCACCACAGGCCCTTTCCGGCCTGATCTCCAACAACGCGGCTGCGAACACCGCCCTCCGCGTCGCTCACACTCCGTCCAGGTTTATCCGCGCGGCCTTTGCGGCGCGTTCGCCGTCGCACTCCGGGGACCCCCGCGCGAGATCGCGGCAAATCTGCGGACGCCGCTCGTAAATCGAGCAAAAAAACTCCGCCGCCCCGTCCTCCGTGTGGCGCAACTCCAGCGCCACGCAGCACCCTTCACGCATGCGCATGAACGCCCGGTTGCCCACAAAATGCGCGACGCGTTCCGCCTCATCGCCCAATCGCGTCCAGTCATCGCCCGTCACACGCACGTAGGCGTCCAAGGAAGAAAAACAACAGACTCCACAGCGGCGGCAGTCGGCGGGTGTATTCACAGAGTTGGGGTGATGCGAACGGCCCGAGCCTGCCGCGCCTCCCGCCGCGCGCAACCGTTTATCGGACGGGCCGTCGTCATCGGCTTCGTCCGGTTGCCTAAAAATAAAGAAGCGTCTCTGTCGAAACTGTCCCGAGTCATCCGACTAGCAGCTGAAATCACTCTTACGCCTATGCAGTACCTGATGCTTATCTACCTCGACGACCAGCGCTGGGCCGCGACACCGACTGACGAGCGTAACCGTATCCACGAGGCCTGCGGCGCGTGGCACAACGAACTCGTTAAAACTGGACACACCCGCGGCGCCGCCGGCCTTCAACCGATCGCCACCGCCACCACGTTGCGAGAAACCGACGGAAAGGTCGTTATCACCGACGGACCTTTTGCCGAGACGAAGGAGTTTCTCGGCGGCCTCGAAATGCTCGAATGCAAAGACCTCGATGAGGCCATCGCCATCGCGAAGCGGTTCCCGGCCCTCCGCGCCGGCGCGGCCGTCGAACTGCGTCCACAAGTAACCGGCAATGAATGTCGCGATTGAAGAACCCAGACTCCTCGACGACCTCGATCACCGGCGCGCGTATGTGCGCGGGCTGTCGAACGCGTTGAGCCCACATCAGCCAAGGAAACACATGCAATACCTGCTCATGGTCTACGAAAGCGAACAGTGGCCGGGCCTGCCCAAGGAGGAAAAGCGCCGCGTCGCACACGCCTGCGAACAGTGGCACCAGGATCTCGTTGCGCGCGGCATCGGTCGCGCCGGCATCGGCCTACACCCGCCCTCTTCCTCGTGCCTGGTGCGCGAAAAAAACGGGAGCTGCTCCGTCACCGATGGCCCCTTCGTCGAAACGAAAGAGATCCTCGGCGGATTCGAGCTCGTCGAATGCGTGGATCGGGCCGCCGCCATTTCCATCGCGAAAACGTTTCCCGCCCTCCGTGTCGGTTTCACGATGGAGGTCCGTCCGATCATGACCGACGACGACCTCGAACGCATGATCGACGCGTGACGCTCGGCGAAATCCACCGGGAGCATTACGGACGCATCCTCGCGAGCCTCATTCGCGTGGTCCGCGACTTCACGCTCGCGGAAGACGCGCTTCAAGAGGCCTTCGCCATCGCGGTCGCCCAATGGCCCGTGAAAGGCACGCCGCCCAACCCCGTCGCGTGGTTGATGACCACCGCCCGCAACAAAGCCATCGACCAGATCCGCCACCGCGCGATGGCCGCCAACAAACACGAGGAAATGATCACGCTCGTCACGCCGGACGAAAACGCTCCCCAGCCCGTGGATACACTGCGTTTGATCTTCACCTGCTGCCATCCGGCGCTCGCGCCCGATGCCCAGATCGCGCTGACGCTTCACACCGTCTGCGGGCTCACGACCGACGAGATCGCCCGGGCCTTTCTCGTGCCCGTGCCGACGCTCGCCCAACGCCTCGTGCGCGCCAAAGCCAAGATCAAGCTCGCCGGCATTCCGTACGAAGTCCCCGCCGACGAGGAGCTCGGCGAGCGTCTCTCGACCGCGTTTCACGTTGTCTACCTGGTCTTCAACGAGGGCTACGCCGCGTCCGCCGGCGCGGAGCTGATCCGCACCAGCCTCTGTGCGGAAGCCATTCGGCTGGCGCGGCAACTCGTCGAGCTTCTCCCAGCCGAACGCGAAGCCGCGGGTCTGCTGGGATTGCTGTTGCTCAACCACGCGCGTCGTCACGCACGCGTCGATGCCGCCGGCGATTTGGTTCTGCTCGAAGACCAGGATCGCCATCGCTGGATTCGCGCCGAGATCGACGAGGGGGCTACTTTAGTCGAGCGAGCGTTCCGTGGCGGATCTCCGGGACCTTACGCGCTCCAAGCCGCCATCGCAGCGCTTCACGCCCAAGCGCCGACCGCCCGCGAAACGGACTGGCCGCAAATCGCCGCGCTCTACGGCGTGCTCGCGCAACGTCACCCATCGCCCGTGATCGAGCTCAATCGCGCCGTCGCCATCGCCATGGCCGAGGGTGTGGAACGCGGTCTCGGCCTGCTCGCTCAGCTCAATCTTCCCGGCTATCACCGCCTGCCTGCGGCGCGGGCGGATCTGTTGCGTCGCCTCGGACGAAATGCGGAGGCGGCCACGGCCTACCGCGAGTCGCTGTCGTGGGTTAGCAACGACAGCGAACGTCGTTATTTGGAGCGACGGCTCGCGGAAGTTTTGCGCAACGCCTCTTGAATTTCCCGCCGCGAAATCCGTTCCCTTTTAAACGTGCGGCCGCCGCGCGCGTGCGCACGCCATCGAGACCGAGGCCGTTGTCCGTTTTCTGACCGACCGTTCGTTGAAACCGTGAACCTGCTGCGCTCACTGCTGACACACTGTCGTCAGTTGGGCGCGATAGTCTGTCGGTTCATGCGTATGTCCTGTTCCTGATCCACCTTTTGTTTGCTCCGCGACACTCCTCCCGTCGGCGCGGACATCCACTTTCCGCCATTCCATGTCCGACCTCATCACTACTCCACCGTCATCCGATTCCACCGCCTCCGTGCCCTTCTGGCGGGGCGTCCGTCAGGCGCTCAAGGGTGAACACTTCGACTACACCGCCGTCACGTTGAACCGCGCTGTCCTGCTGCTCGCGGTGCCCATGGTGCTGGAGATGATCATGGAGTCGCTGTTCGCCGTGGTGGATGTTTTCTGGGTTTCCCGCCTCGGAAAAGAAGCGATCGCCGTCGTGGGCATCACCGAGTCCGTGATGTCGCTGATCTACGCGGTGGCGATGGGTATTTCCTTCGCGGCTACAGCCATCGTCGCGCGGCGCATCGGTGAAAAAAATCCCGCCCTCGCCGCGCAAGCCGCCGGGCAAATCGTGATGCTCGGGCTCACGCTGGCGGCCGGGCTCGGACTTTTGCTGGGCTATTTCGCCCCCGACATCCTCCGCCTCATGGGTGCCGGCGAGGAAATCGTCGCGCTCGGTTCCGGTTACACGCGCATCATGCTCGGCGGCAACGCGACGGTCTTTCTGATCTTTCTCATCAACGCCATCTTCCGAGGCGCCGGCGACGCGGTCATCGCCATGCGTACCCTGTGGCTCGCGAACGGCCTGAACATCATCCTCGATCCGTGTTTCATCTTCGGCTGGGGACCGTTTCCCGAAATGGGCGTCACCGGAGCCGCCGTGGCGACCAACATCGGCCGCGGCATCGGCGTCGCTTATCAGCTCTGGCATCTCACCGCGCGGGCGGGCCGCGTGCGCCTCCATCTGCCCGACCTCAAGCCGCGGCACGACATGCTCATCACCATTCTGAAAACCTCCGGCAACGGCATCGCGCAGATGTTTATCGCAACCACCAGCTGGGTGGGCCTTTTCAAACTGCTCGCCCTCTTCGGCAGTCCAGTGCTCGCCGGCTACACCATCGCCATTCGCGTGGTCATCTTCGCACTCATGCCCGCGTGGGGACTCGCCAATGCAGGCGCCACGCTCGTCGGGCAGAATCTCGGCGCCGAAAAACCCGACCGAGCCGAAGCCGCCGTGCGGATCGCGACCCGTTACAACGTGATGTTCCTCGGCGTGGTCGGACTGCTGTTCATCATTTTCTCACGTCAGATCGTTGGATTCTTCACGACCGATCCCGAGGTATTCGAGCAAGCGGTACGCGCGCTCTGGATCGTGAGCCTCGCCTTCCCGCTCTACGCCGCCGGCATGTGCCTCGAAGCCGCCTTCAACGGCTCCGGCGACACGTGGACGCCCACCCGGCTGAACTTCTTCTGTTTCTGGCTCGGCCAGATTCCGATCGCCTACGTCCTTTCCGTACCTCTCGGACTTGGGCCGGTCGGTGTCTACATTTCCGTGCCGGTCTCCTTCACCGTACTCACGCTGTGGAGCGCCGTGCTCTTCCGCGGCGGGAAATGGAAACAGCAAAAGGTCTGAGGTGGAACGCGTGTTCCCGCACGTTGCGCGACGCGTCAGTCCTGCTCCTGTGTTTGACCCCGCTGCGACGAACTGCCGCAATGTTCACCGATGCGACCTACGGTCCTCGCCCTGCTGTTTTGCTTTTCGGCTGCGCTTGTCCACGCGGCATCGCCAGCGCTGCCGCTGGATGGCTTCGCCGACTGCATTCACCACTGGCGCAACGCGAATCATAAAACCGAATACCCGCGCCTCGCGCCCGACGACGTCCGCGGCATCGCCGACAACATCCTGCTTTATCAGCGCGACAACGGCGGCTGGCGCGAAAACGAAGATCCGCTTCGCATCCTCTCCGACGACGAACAACGACAGATCGCCGCCGACCGCTCCAAGGCCGACACCAGCTTCGACAACCGCAACACCTGGCCCCAGATCGAGTATCTCGCCGGCGCTTACGGACTCACTGGCGACGCCCGCTACCGCGACGCCTGCCTGCGCGGATTGGATTTCGTTTTCTCCGCGCAACATCCCAGCGGCGGATTTCCGCACTCGTTTCCAAATCAGGAGGGCTATCGCGCCTACCTCACGTTCGCCGACGATGTGTTTCCCGATTTGCTCAGACTGCTGCGCAAAGTCGCGGCCGGCGGGACGCCGTTCGCCTTCATCGACGACACGCGCAGGCAACGCGCCGCCGATGGCTTTGCGCGCGGCGATGCATGCATCCTCCATCTACAAATCCGTCAGCAAGGAAACCTCACCGCGTGGGCCGGCCAGTATCACCACGTCACACTCGCTCCCTCCGGCGCCCGCACCTTCGAGCTCCCCGCGCTCGTCAGCCGCGAGAGCGTCGCCGTCACGCGTTATCTGATGAGCATCGAAAATCCCTCACCGGAAATCGTCGCCGCCATCGAGGGCGCCGTCGCCTGGTTTAGCCGGGTGAAAATCGACGGCCTTCGCCTGGAGACCTTCGACGCCGAGCCGGTTAAATACACCTGGCATACGAGCACGACCGACCGCCGCACCGTTCCCGATCCGTCGGCGCCGCCGCTCTGGGCGCGCTTCTACGATCTCGAAACCAGCGAACCGTTTCTCGCCGACCGCGGAGGCAAACGCGTACAAACCCTTGCCGAGGTCCAACGCGAACGCCGGTCCGGCTACGACTGGTACGGCACTTGGCCCGCAAGCCTCCTCGCCGAGGATTATCCTCAGTGGATAAAGCGCGTTCGTCAGCACTGACCCGGCGCAGTCCCGCTTTCGTCGTCCAGTTCCGCCCGCGTGATGACCAGCTCTTTTGCCTGCTCGCAGCGCTTGCGCGATTTTTCCACGCCCAGCGCGGCAAGTCCGAACGCATTGGCCACCGCGAGCACTGTGCCGACACCACAGAATGGATCGAAGACCGTCGTCGCCCCTACCTGATCGCGCGCAAATCGCACCGCGTGGGCCGCCGCGCGAATGCCCATCGCCCTCACCCACGGCTGACGCCCCGCGTCGGCGATGACGTCGGGAATCGGCAGCACATCCGGGCACTTCATCGCACGCGAAACCGCGATCAGGTGCGTGTACCCGGGCCGCCCATACGTCAGCATGCCCGGCGGACGCCGGCAGACGATCTTGTGGAAAAGGATGCGCGCACCCGCGTCCTCCGCCGCGCGCGTGACCAAAGCGCCTTTGTCGATCCACACGCCGTCGCGTTTGATATCGGATTGGAAAAAGAGTGCCGCGCTTTCCTCCGGCACCGCATCGACCACCAGCTGCACTGCGCGCAGAAACCACGCCCGCCAGACCGGCAGCGCCAGACCGACTTCCGACACGTCCGGCAACGAGGTCACCGCGCACGCCCCAGCGACTCGGCCGCGCGTTTGCATCCACGGAAGAGCGTCCGCACAGACCACTTCCCGCGGGAGAGCCGCGACGTTCGGCGGCAACAATGGAATCATGCGCAGCCCTCCCGCAGCCGAAGCCGCGCGTCATCAGGGCAGAGGCGATGCAAGGATTTTGAGACCATTATCGGGCAACGACGACAGGCGGGCGTTTTGAAATCGCAAGGCTTTAGCCCTGCTAGGCCCGAGGCTGCCCTCCTGCTCGTTGTCGCCGAGAAATGGCCGGAACATTTTTTCTAAGAAATTCCCGCACAGGCCCATAGGACCGAGGCCCGATGCACTTTTGTTAGAACAGGTGTAGTGTATCGACCTATGAAAGCCATACCTCGTCCATCGTCCCCTTCCGCCCGTAACGCCTCGGTCGCGACCGTCGTGATCGTCGTGCTGGCCATCGCAGTGGTGGGCCTCCTTGTCGTTTTTCCCGGCAAAGTCCGCACCGCGGAGAGTAAAACCATGGAGCTGCAGCAACAGGTCGACCAGGCTCGGAACGAGAAAATTCAGCAGCAAAAACTAGCTGACGAAGCCGCCGCCGCCGCGGCCGCCGCGCGAAAACAAGTGGAAGCCGAAAAAGACCAGCTGACCACACAGCTCAACGAAGCGAAGGCCGCGCTGCTTCAGCTCCAAAAGGAAGCGGGCGAAACGAAAACCGGCGCCGAATCGCTCAAACAAGAGCTGGATAAAGCGACGACTTCCACGACGCAGCTCCAAGCCGAGCTTTCCCAAGTCCGCACCGATGCCGCGAACGCGAAAAAAGATGCCGATGCCGCGCTCGTCGAACTTCGCAAGCAGACGACCGATGCCCAGACCAAGGTCGCCGACCTCGAGTCAAAGCTGACTGCGGCACAGGCTGAATTGAACGCACTCAAGGCAGCCGCAGCGTCCAAGAAAAAATAGCGCCTCGAAAGTGCCCCGCTTCGGCGCGTGATGCCACTCCTCGTCGACCTCGGGAGTCGGGGATTTCTGCGCGACCGGCCGCACCCCGCGTGGTGTCGAGGCCCCTGACGAAAACGGCCTGCCAACGCCGGTGGAATCGGCCGTGTGGCGGACAGCGCGCTTGATCGGTCCCCACGTTCAGAATACCGCTCGTGTGGCAGGCAACCCTCGGAGTCCACCCGGCCTGCGAACCCTGAAACGCCACACATGATCATCTACGGATGGGGATATTTTAACCGCCGGGACCATAGCGTGATTCGCGACCACTGCCCCGCGTGCAGCCAGCGAGGTCACTTCAAAAGTTACAGGTCCTCGAAGTTCTTCACGCTCTACTTCGTGCCGGTGATTCCACTCGGGACCGAGAAAATCATCTCCGAGTGCCCACAGTGCAAACGCGCGCTGACCATGCCGCTGCGCAAGTGGACCAAGCTCAAGAAAACGGAGCTGCCCGCCGCCGTCGCAAAGTACGAAGCGACACCCGATGACGAAGCCGCCGCACTCGAGCTACTCGGCGCGCTTTCCGGCCTGCACGGTCGCACCACCCTGCTCCGCGTCGGCCCACAGATCCGCGCCGCCTTTGCGCGGAATCCCAAGATTCTCGCCCATCTCGCCGGCGCGTACAGCCACCTCTGCCTCGATAAGGAAGCCGACGCCGTTTATCTGGAAGCCGTCGGCCTCTCCACCGACGAACAAATCGCCGCCGCTGCCAGCGCCCACATCGAACTGCAAAAACTGCCGAAGCCCAAACCGCCGCACCGGCTTTGGCAGTCGCTCCCCGTCATGATCGTGCCCGCCGTGCTGGTCATGGTTTTTGCGTCCTTCGCCCAGAAGGCGGCAAGCGGACGCCCGAAAGACGCCTTCTTGATCAACGGCCTCGATCATCCGTACAGCGTCGTGATCAACGACCGGCCCGTGACATTGCAGCCGCGCCAGCGCACCCGCGCGGACATGATCGTCTTCGGTGAGAACAAAATCGCCCCGGCCGACGGCCACACGTACATCCCGGCTGCCGCGTTCGAGGTCGACGTGCCGTGGTATCGCCGGGCCTTCGATCACACGCTCGTGGTCGTCAATCCCGATCAGGCGGCCGTGTTGCTGTGGGAACGCACGGGCTACGCGTATCCAAAACCTAGTGGCAACACGCACAGCTTCACGATCGCCGCCGGTGCCGCGCACTATCTCTACTCAGACATCGACTTCCCGTTCCAGGTTTTCCCCGCCACCATCGACACACCCGCCGACGGCAGCGTGGTTTATCGCACCCGGGTCTCGGATCTCGCCCGGTTGGACACCCGGCAACTCGTGCAGCTGTTCCTTGAGCAAAAACAGACCGCGCTTCTGCAGGCGCATCTTCGCGCCCGGCTGCGCAGCCCGCACACCGATGCGACGCTCATCCACCTCGGGGCCAATTTTGTTCCCCGGGAGGAATTTCTCGCGCTGGCCGAACCCCGGCTCTCCACCCGGCCCGTCGAAATCGAGTGGCACCGCGCATATCAAACGTTGGTGGAAAATACCGCCGAGGGCGCCGATCTGGTCGCCCGCTACGCGGCGTACACCGCGCAGGAACCGACCGATGCCGATCTCGCGTACCTATACGGCCGTATCGTGACCGATCTCGACGAAAGCCGGACGTTCTTCGAGCGGGCCTTGCAGTCCGATAAACCGTCCGCACACGCCGCCAACGCCCTCGCATATTACTATCTGCTCGAAGGCGATTTCGCCCGCTCGCGGGAGTATTCAAGTATCGCGGTGAACCAAGACCCGGACAGCGAGGCGTTCAAAAACCTGCGCAACGACGTCCTCCTTGGATGCAAAGACTACGACACGCTTGAGCGGGAGGCTGGCAATCTGCTCGCATCGAAGAACCCGACCTACCCGGCCTTCTACAAACACGTTTACCGCTTAGGAAAACTCGGTCGCGCCGTCGAAGCGAACGCCGAGATCGCGCGCTTTCTGGAGAAGCTCAACCAAGCCGAGCCGATGGACGCCGCTGCCCGCCTCGAAGGAGAAGCCTACTTGAAGACCGCTCTTGCCTGCGCGTTGCGCGATCGCGAAGCGCTGGCGATGGCTGTCGCGAACCTCGCCGGAAACGGTTGGCGCTTCCAACAGAGTATCCTGGCAAACGACCTCACGGCGGCGCTGCGACTGGCGCAAAAAGATCCGGCCAGCGTTGGCGTGAATGGCCGTCTGATCCTCTACATCCTGCTCGCGCAAGCGAACCGGTCCGCCGACGCCGACGAACAGCTCGCGGCGGCCGTGGCGGAACTAGCCAAAGGCGTCAGCGACCAAAAGCTCTGGGCGGGCTGGCTGAGCGGCGTACCCGCGCCCGAGCCCAGACTGGCCACGCACAGCTGCTACGATGTCGATTCGCACTTCTTGTACCTCGCCGCCCTTGCCCAGAAGCATCCGTCGCGATCCGCCGAATACATCGAGCGCGCCGCCGCTCTCAAAACCCAAGATTCGTTCTACTCCCTGGCGCTGGGCCAGGTCCTGCCGCGTTAAACGCGTCAGACGAGCCGTCCCCCCTGCGGATTAATGGCGCAAACAGGCGGCTACCCGATCCTGCATTCCGCACTTACACCTTGTCACCTCGCGCCCCTGAGGCCACATCGGTCACGCGCCGCTCGTCTGGCGGACGCTTCGTAACTTAACCCCAAACCCACCCTCATCACATCATGGAAGCAGTCATCGTTCTCCTCTATCTGGCTTTCGTCGTCTTTATCTTCGCCAGCTTCTGGAAGGTCTTCGTCAAAGCCGGCCATCCCGGTTGGGCAAGCCTCGTCCCGCTCTACAACGTTTACATCCTCCTTAAGATCGCGGGCAAACCGGGTTGGTGGCTGCTGTTGTTTTTTATCCCGGTGGTTAATTTTGTGATCTCCATCATTGTCTCGATCGAGATCGCCAAGGCCTTTGGCAAAGGCGGCGGCTTCGGCGTTGGGCTCGCATTGCTGAGCTTCATCTTCTACCCCATCCTCGGCTTCGGTGACGCCAAGTACCAGGCCGCGCCCGCGCTGAACTGAGATTGGTCATCATCGTCCGGCGATCCTCTCGCCAACCATTCGGGCCGGCAGCGATTCACGCAGCCGGCCTTTTTATTTCCCAAACGCCCGCGAGGTCCCGCAAGCAACTCTCCCGCGCGAAGCCACCCTGCTCGCCCATCTTCCGCGCATTCACATGGGCAGCCGCGACTCAGTTTCTCGCGGACTCTTTCGCCGCGTAGAAGGGCACGACTTGCTTCAGATGCCCTTGGATGATGGACGCCACGGTCGCCGCCGGGACCGTTCCTTTGTGCAGCTCAAAAATCGCTACGAGCAACGCGAGTTCGATATCCACTTTCTTGGGCGTCGCCGCTTTCATCTCGGCGAGCAGTTCGAGCGCCTTCTTTTCGGCTTTCTTGTAGTCGTTGAAATTCTCTTCGGTCGGCGAGGCCATCCAGCAAGCCGTCCGCAAATAACCGCCTTCGTCAAGCCCTCCCACCGACGACGCTCTGCACGCGCACTGGCTCGGTGTCGGCAAAGCCGCTGAGCTGATCGGCGTGCGCTTGCAGCGCGATCAATCGCTCCTCGAGTGTTTCGCGAAACGTCGTCGCCTCCGGCGCCTTTAACTTCGCCGGCACTTCGATCCATTCACCGAATACGATATCCACCGTGGCGAAGGGCTTCGCGATCAACGTCCGGTCCCACGCCTTCCGGAAAATCCATGCGGGTTTCGCCGAGATCGTCACCGGGATGATCATCCCGCCGGTGCGTTGCGCGAGGGAGATGATGCCCCCTTGCACAACACCGCGGGGACCGCGGGAGCCGTCCACAGCGAGGCAGGCGCCCAACCCCGGTTCGTCGCGCATGAAGCGGATCATATCCACGAGCGCCTGCAATCCGTCGTGGCCCGAGGAGCCGCGGATCACGCGAAAACCAAGCCATTGCTCCAGCTTGGTCATGCCATCTCCGTCGAGGCTTTTGGAGCACATCGACAGCCATCGTCCCCGTTTCCGTCCGCGGATCGTGTTGAGCAACATAAACGCCCGCCCGTGCAAAAATGCCACCACCGGTCCGCGGCCCGACGCGAGCGCGCGGTCGAAGTTTTCGCGTCCTGTTTCGCGCACGCGCCAACTCGCCCGGAGGAGTGTGATGAGCGTGAACGCGATCACCGGCGCCACATAGCGGATCAACGCTCGCCGGAGCAGTCCGGGCGGCTTGCGCACGCGTTTGACCGCAGGCGCTGAAGTCGGGCCGCCCAGCGCCGCAGGCGTGGAGTCGCCCGCCGGGCCCGATGCGGGAATCGCTGGCGCCGGTTCGCTCATCAGTTCTTCGCGTGTTGATCGAGGAACGTGGTCAGATCGCCGATCGTACGCATCGCCATGAGATCCTCGGCGGCGAGTTTCACGCCGAACTCCTGTTCGAGGTCGAAGATCAGATCGATCAGCACGAGCGAATCGACGCCAAACGAATTAAGCAGTGTCGCCGGCGTGACCGTTCCGGCATCGAGCGCCTGCGGCATCGAATCGTTCAATACACGGATCAGTCGGTCCTGGGTTGTTTCAGCACTCATGATTTTTTGGGATGGCCGCGAAAGCGGGAGGTTATTCGGAGAAGCGGCGCAGGATCAGCACAGCATTTCCGCCGCCGAAACCGAAGCTGTTTTTCATCGCATACTCGCCGGCGAGCGGCACCGGCTGCGCCCCCACCAGATTCAGGCGGCAGGCCGGGTCTGGGGTTTCGAGATTCAGGTTCGGCGGGATCAGGCGGTGCTCCAACGCCAGCAA
>CAMLSH010000038.1 GCA_946482625.1 uncultured Opitutaceae bacterium | reverse complement strand
CGGGACCGGCGCTGAAGCGTCCGCCCCAGGTGACATGAGAGGGTTTGGCCATACGACCTGCGAACACACGCCCTCCCGCCCCGCCGCGCAACGCGAAAACCGCACCGCCCGCCGAGGCATCGTCCAATCGTAACGCGTACAATCCTTCCGCTCCGCCCGCATCGGCACAAAACCAACCACCTCGCATCCCGCGCCTCCCCCGTACTCCGAAACAGCAGTTGCCCGCCGCTCCGCCGCCCGCACCATCGCTCCATGCGTTTTCGCACGCCTGCCCTCAGCGTTCTCCTGCTGATCCTCGCCACCGTCCACCTGCCCGCCGCCCCGCACGATCAGGTCGTCATTCCGCCGGCGAAAACCTCGATCTACATCGGCAACGTCACGCTCACGCCGGGAGTTTTGCAGCGCGAAAACGGCACCTACCGCACGTCTTACCACGCGAAAGTCTTCCCGTACTTTTTCTACAACGAAGACGGCCAGCTCTCCATCGACTTCTCCGACGAACAACTCGCCCAGCTCGCCCGTGGCGAACGCGTCCCCTTCACCGGCACCGCCAAAAACAAAGACGGCGAAGACCGCCGCATCGAAGGCCACGCCACCGCCAACGCCCCCGGCGCAAGCGAAGGCACCATCAAAGTCCGCATCTTCGTCACCGCCAAAATCCAACTCATCTTCAACAGCACCTACCGCTTTAAACCGTAGCCGCAGTATCGCAGGAATAGCGCGCCCGGGGTTAGCGGAGCCGTACACCGTCCGCTTTTCCGGCAGGGACAATGCTCCTCATGGCCCGTTGGCCGCGCCCACGCACTCCGCCCTCTCCGCGTAGCCGCGCTTGCCGAAGCGTGGCCTCCGACTGTCCGGGCCATACCCGCCTTCATTGCCCCACCTCCCAGGCCCACAAAACAGCATTCCCCGCTTAAAAGTGGTGCGGTGGAGGTGACTCGAACACCCGACCGGCGGTTTAGAAAACCGCTGCTCTATCCAGCTGAGCTACCACCGCAAAACGCTACCGGTAGTAAGGCCGGCAACCTTCGGGACAAGAGGGAAAAACGACTCACCGCGATTCTTTCAAAAACACCGCTTGACTTGAAATCCTCCGTTTCTACCGTCCGCCCTCTTTCCTCATTTCCGGGGTGATAGCTCAGTTGGTTAGAGCGTCTGCCTGTCACGCAGAAGGTCGCGGGTTCGAGTCCCGTTCATCCCGCCAGTTTTAAAAGGCCCGCCTCCCTTGGAGACGGGCCTTTTCGCGTTTGGGTAAGACGTTACGTCGCCGGGTGCACTCGGCCGCCTGATCGCCCCGAAGCCGCGCCAATCCGAGAAAAACTGCTACGAAAACTGGCGCCGACGAAGGAAGATGCCTGCGAAATCGCAGCGCTTTCCGAGATACATGAAAGCCACCGCAGGTCAGACCCCGCGCGGGTTTCGGCGCGGTGAGCCCCTTCGATGCGCAGGGTCGCCCGACCTGAACACTCCCGGGTGCTTCGAGAATCCATACGAACATTCTCGGGGACTTGGGGGATTTGCATGGTCGCATTCTAAGCATCGAAGGGACGCGGATGCGTGGAGGGGAAGATCCCTCTCCCAGTCATAAAATTGATCCCGGCTTAACGCAGCGGCGCTTGACCATTTCGCATATTCGCGAAATAAGTCACGCATGCCAACGGCCAAAGAACGCGCCACCACCCGCAGCCAAGCCGCTCTTTTCAAAGCTCTCGGCAATCCCGCCCGGTTGCAGGTCGTCAAAGAGCTCGCTGACGGCGAACGATGCGTGTGCGACCTCGTGGATCTCACCGGCCTTGGCTGGTCCACCGTCTCGCGCCATCTCGCTGTTCTGAAATCGGTCGGCGTGATCGACGACGAGAAGCGGGGATTGCAGGTATTCTATCGATTGAAACTGCCGTGCGTCGTTCGGTTTGCCACCTGTCTGGAAGCTGCGAGCGAAGGGCAGGACGTGACCTTTACCGTCGACTGTTGCGCCGGCGGCGGACGCTAACCGCTGTACGGCCCCCCGCACTTGTAACCAGCGTCCCCACTCCCCGCCCTTTAATTTCGTTAATTCGCGAAACAACACCCGATGAATGCCCGGACAGAACTCAAGATCCTCGGCTGGATGGGCGGAGTTTTTGCCGCCTTCTATTTTTTGCCGTTGGGTAACACGCGTTTCGACGGCGCACTGCAGGAAGCGCTTGCGCTCACCCAGTGGTATGCGCGGGAGCACGTGATTCTGTGTTTGTTGCCGGCATTCTGGATCGCCGGAGCCATCGGCGCCTTCGTCTCCCAGCAATCGGTGATGCGCTATTTCGGACCGAATGCACCCAAGCTGGCGAGTTACGGTGTCGCGTCAGTCTCTGGCACGATCCTCGCCGTATGCTCATGCACCGTGCTGCCGCTTTTTTCTGGAATCTATCGCATGGGCGCGGGCCTCGGACCGGCGGCCGCATTCCTCTATTCCGGACCTGCGATCAACGCGCTCGCGATCATCCTGACGGCGAAAATCCTCGGCCTGCAGATCGGTATCGCACGGGCGGTGGGCGCGATCGTGTTCTCGGTTTTGATCGGCGCGCTCATGCATTGGTTTTTCCGCCACGAAGAGAAAGCGAAAGCGATCAAGATGGCCGAGTTGCCCGAGCCGGCAGCCACGCGCCCGCTGTGGAAGACAGCCGTGCTTTTCGGTGTGATGGTCGCGATCTTGATTTTCGCAAACTGGGGCCGCTCCGACGACGCGTCTGGATTCTTCGCGGCGATTTACACCGCCAAGTGGTGGATCACCTCCAGTTTCGCCGTCGTTTTCGGTCTCATCCTGTGGCGTTGGCTAAAACTCTCCGCCGTTAAGCTCGCCCTCACATCCGTCGCAACAGCAACGGCCAGCTGGCTCGTGCCTGCTCATCCGCAGCTGGCCGTACTCGTCGCGGTCGCGGGTCTTGCGTGGTGTACCGCCGGACAGGCCGGCGAAGCAGGCGAGTGGTTCAGTCAGTCCTGGGAGAACGCCAAACAGATTTTCCCGCTTCTGATCGGCGGCGTGCTCATCGCCGGATTGCTGCTGGGACGGCCAGGGCACGAAGGCTTGATCCCAAGCGATTGGATCGCCCGCTCCGTCGGAGGAAATTCCTTCGGCGCAAATCTCTTTTCCGCTGTCGCCGGTGCACTGATGTATTTCGCCACCCTCACCGAGGTGCCGATCCTTCAGGGCCTGATCGGAAGCGGCATGGGCCAGGGGCCCGCACTCACCCTGCTCCTCGCCGGTCCCGCGCTGAGTCTTCCGAGCATGATCGTGATCAACTCGGTCCTCGGGCCGAAAAAAACTGCCACCTACGTGGGGCTCGTCGTCGGACTTTCGACTCTGACCGGCTGGGCCTACGGCGCCCTCTTTGTATCCCGATGAAAACTACCATAAATCGTTTGCTCAATCTGGCGCTGTGGCTGACCGGCCTGGCCACCCTCGCCACCGGACTCATCCTCGAATTTCGCCTCCCGCCGGGTTCGCGCGGCGGCCGCGGACTGAGCCTGCTCGGCTGGGGCCGCCACGACTGGGGCGACCTGCACACCTGGCTGGCGTATGCAGCGCTCGCGCTCGTCGCGGGCCACTTGGCGATGCACGCTCGCTGGCTCTGGATCGTCGCGAGCCAGCGCCGCTCCTGGCGTCTTGTCGCAGGCTTCGCATTGGGCCTCGCGTTGCCCCTGGCCGCCTTGCTCTGGCCGGTCACCCACGAGAGCGAAGCGCGGTCCGAACACGCCGCCGTTACTTCCACCCCCGCTCAACCCAAATCATCGCCATGAAAAAGATCCAAATACTCGGCACCGGTTGCCCGAAGTGCCGCACGCTCGCTGAAACCGCCGAGAACGCCGCCCGCGAACTCGGCCTCGAATACACGATGGAGAAGGTCACCGATCTCACGGAGATCTCGTCGTTCGGCGTGATGTTCACGCCCGCCCTCGTCGTAGATGGCGTCGTCAAGGTCTCCGGCAAAGTCCCCAGCCTCGGAGACGTAAAGAAACTACTCGCCTGAATCGGCTCACAAGAATCGCGCAGGCATCCATTTCCTGGACGACCGATGTCGTCAGGATGCGATCTGCCCGGCCAACGGCGCCCGCAAATAACCGTCCGCTCTTACCATGAAACTCCTCTCCTACTTCCGGGTTCTCGCGATCGCCGTCGCCTGCCTGACTTTCGCGGGCGTCGGACACTCCGCCGGCGAAGCTCCGGTTCCCCCCGAGACCAAGCCCGCTCTGCCGCGGCTCGTCGATCTCGGCGCCTCGAAGTGCGTCCCGTGCAAGATGATGAAGCCCATCCTGGACAAACTCGCCCGGGAATACGTCGGGCAGATGGAGGTCGTTTTCATCGACGTGTGGGAGAAACGCGAAGAAGGCGCCCGCTACAGTATTCGAGTCATCCCTACGCAGATATTTTTCGACGCGGCCGGCAAGGAGCGCTTCCGCCACGAAGGATTCATCTCCGAGAAGGACATACTGGCAAAATGGAAGGAGCTGGGTCTCGAACTGAAACCACCGGCATCGCGATAAAGAATCCTCTGATGGATTCACTTTTTATCTCTCTGACCGATGCCATGACGGGAGCTCCGTTGATCGCGCTGCTCGCCGCATTTGCCTGGGGCGTGCTGAGCATCGTGCTCAGTCCATGTCATCTCGCGAGCATTCCGCTCATCGTCGGATTCTTGCAAAGCGGAGGAGCGGTGACACCACGCCGCGCCGCCGGGTTATCGACTCTCTTTGCGCTGGGTATCCTCGGATCCATCGCGCTGATCGGCGCTCTTACGGCGGCGGCAGGACGAATGATGGGAGACCTCGGCTCGTGGGGAAACTATGCGGTGGCCGCCCTCTTCTTCGTGTTCGGACTGCATCTGCTCGGTCTCCTTCCGATCCCGGAGGGATGGCGTCTCGCGCCGAATCAGCCACGACGCGGAGCGTGGGGTGCTCTGCTTTTCGGGCTGGTCTTCGGCGCGGCGCTCGGCCCCTGCACGTTTGGCTTCATGGCTCCGGTCCTTGGAGTGACGATTGGCATGGCGACGACGGCGCCGTTTTTCGCTTACGGAGTGCTCGTGTTTTTCGGACTCGGCCACTGCGCGGTGATCGGCCTGGCAGGCTTTTCGACCAGCTGGGTGCAACGCTGGCTTTCCTGGCAGGGCAATGCGCCCGGCGCTAAATGGCTGCGCCGATGCTGCGGAATACTCGTGCTGGCCGCGGGAGCGTGGCTCGTGCTCGGCACGTTTTGACGCGGTTCCCGACACGTGGCTCCGATCGGCCGCACGTCAGTTCAGCGGCGACCTGTGTCTCTGCACTTGCTGACGCGCTCGAAGGATATCCATGCTCCGGCCTCTCCCACCCGGCCGCGGCCGGACCCCGCAGTACCCGTCTCATGTTGCCCTCTTTCCGGTCGTTCGTCGTTTCGACGCTTGCAGTAATCCTGCTGGCGACGGGCTGCTTCGGCGCCGCATTTCTGGCCGAGGGCTACTCGATGCGCATCTGGCAAACCGAGGACGGGTTGCCCCAAAACATGCTGACCTCCGCCGTGCAGACTCGCGACGGCCACCTTTGGTTCGGCACGTATAGCGGCTTGGCGCGTTTCGACGGCGAACGATTTCAGATCTTCGAACCCGCCAACACCCCTGCCTTGCCCGACCGCCGCGTCACTCGACTCTTCGAAGACGCACACGGCACGCTCTGGATCGGTCACGATTCCGGCATCGTCACACGCTATCAAGCCGGTCGCTTCGAACCTCTGCCGCTGCCGTCGGGAAACATCGGCGACAAGATCATCGGCTTCGGTAACGACGCCCACGGCCGCCTGTGGACGATGCGGGAAAACGGCATCCTCGATTCCTTGGATGGCGCCACGCGCATTCCCTCGTTAATCGGCGCCGATCGCCCGGGTGTCATGAGCTATTCGGCAAATGCACAGGGCAACATGTGGCTTTCCGAAAATGGGCGCGCCGCCCGGTTCGTGGACGGAAAACTCGACGTCGCAGAACTCCCGCTTCCACTGAGCAACAACTATGTGTTGTGCGTCGCGGCAGCGAGCGATGGCGGCGCCTGGATCATCTGCGACAACCGCATTCGCAAGTGGAACAACGGCCGATGGACAGAGGACCGCGGCGAATATTCCTGGCAGATCGGCGGCGTCGCCTGCGCCTTGGAATTGCGCGACGGCACACTGGCGATCGGCACCATCGAGGCAGGCTTGCACCTCGTTTTTCCCGACGGCCGTCGGCCCGTCCGCCTCGATCGGAGCAATGGTCTGCCGCAAAACTGGGTGCGGTTTCTCTACGAAGATCGCGAAGGCAACCTGTGGGCCAGCGCCGGCAGCGCCGGTCTCGTTTCGATTCACGCGACCGCGTTTTCGGTGGTGCCCTCACCCGAGGAAACACAAGGGTGCAGCCTGCTATCCGTCGCCGCCGCACCGGATGGTTCACTCTGGATCGGGACCGACGGCGCGGGTCTTTATCACTACTCCGGTGGAAACTGGAAACACTACGGCCGCGACAACGGTCTGATGAACTCCTACGTGCCGTCCGTCGGCGTCAATACGCACGGCGACGTCTGGGCGAGCGATTTCTGGTGGGGCGGTCCCTATCAACTTCAGCAGGAGCGTTTCAGTCGCCCAGACGGGATCGAGGAAAGCGCAAATCCGGTGTATGCGCTCCTTCCGCTCGACAACCGCGAATGGCTCGTCGGCAACCGGGACGGCTTGCGGCTGTGGAAAAACGGCGGCGCGACCTGGCTCGTCAAATCTCCCGCGACCTCCGCGCCCGAAGTCTGCGCGATCGCCCGGGATCGCGAAGGTGTTATCTGGTGCGGCTTCGCGTCCGGCGGCGTGGCCCGCGTGGCCGATGGGCGCGTCACGTTCTTCAGCCGCTCCGAGGGATTGGCGAGCGATGCCGTGTCTTCCTTAAGTATCGATGACGAAAATACGGTCTGGGTCGGCACCAGCGATCGAGGACTAAGTCGCTTCAAAAACGGACGCTTCGCCACCATCGGCCGGAAGCAAGGCCTGGTCGATGACGGCATCTGCGCGATCCTTGATGACGGGCACGGTTACCTTTGGCTGAGCACGCACCACGGCATCCAGCGCATCGCCAAAAACGATTTGAACCGCTGCGCCGATGGCGCGAGCGCCACGTTTCCCAGTCACGTCTACGATCGGAGCGACGGATTGCCGGTGATCGACTTCACGAGCGGCTTCCAGCCTGTCGCGTGCAAGTCCCCCGATGGCCGGCTCTGGTTCGCGAGCAGCAAGGGCCTCGTGAGCGTCGATCCCGCGCGCATCGAATCGAATCCCATCCAGCCGCCCGTCGTGATCGAATCGATGTGGCGGGACGGACACGCGGCGAATCTCACGAACGGCCTCGTGGTGGATCGCCTTCCGGCGGATCACGAGCGACTCGAGTTCCGCTTCAGCGGCCTGAGTTTCGTGGCGCCGGGAAAAGTTCTCTTCAAATACCGCCTCGACGGCATCGACGGAGATTGGGTCGACGCTGGCGCCAGGCGAAGCGCCTTCTACAGCCGCCTTCCCGCCGGCACGTATCGATTCCGCGTGATCGCGTGCAACAACGACGGTCTTTGGAACTACGAAGGCGCATCGGTCGCCTTCACCGTCGCACCGTTTTTCTGGCAAACGTGGTGGTTCATCACCGCGGTTCTGCTCGTCGCGGCCGTGACGATCGCGTGGTTCGCCCGCCTCATCACCCGGCGCCGCATGCAACGCAAAATCGAGCAGATGGAGCGGGCGCACGAACTTGAGCGCGAGCGCGCGCGCATCGCGCAAGATATCCACGATGACGTCGGCGCCAGCCTTTCGCGCATCGCGATGCTGAGCCAGCCGGCGCGCGGCGACCTCTCAGAACCGGAGCGCACCGCCGCCACGCTGTCAGGTATTTTTGCGACCGCGCGTGAGGTCACGCGTTCGCTCGACGAGATCGTCTGGGCCGTCGATCCACGACACGACACGCTCGACAGCCTCGTGGACTACATGGGGAAATTCGCGCAGAATCTCCTCGGCCCGGCCGGCCTGCGTTGTCGTCTCGATCTGCCGGTCGAAGTCCCTGCCTGGCCGCTCACCGCGGAAATCCGCCACAATCTTTTCCTCGCTTTTAAGGAGGCGCTCAACAACGCGGTGAAGCACGCTGCCGCCACAGAGGTGCGCATTTCCGTCCAGCTCAAACCCGACTCATTCGTGCTCGAATTGAAAGACAACGGACGCGGCTTCACGCGCCCCCCCATGACCAATCCTGCGCCGCCCGCCGCGGTCCCGTCGGATCGCATCGCCTCCGGCCACGGCCTTCCGAATATGCAGGCGCGACTGGCGCGCATCGGCGGCCGGTGTGAAATTTCGACCGCGGCCGGCGGCGGCACGCGCGTGTTGTTTGTTATTCAGGTTGCGAAGCCGGCCGACGATCCATCCACGTCATCACCATCCTGATACCGCTCGCACGATTTCTCCGTCCTCAATCTCCCGCTCTTCGTGAAAACCGAAACTCCCAAGCCAAACCCGGCTCCGTCCGCCTCCATCACGGTCATGGTCGTCGAAGACGATCCGTCCGTCCGGCACATCTTGACGACCTGGCTCGAGGAGGCCGAAGGCTTCGTTTGCACCGGCGTCTTCCCCGACGTGGAAAGTGCCCTGCCCCAGATCGCCCGCGCCAAGCCAGATGTCGTGCTCGTCGATATCAACCTGCCCGGCCTCAGCGGAATCGACTGCGTGCGAGAATTAAAGCCACGCACGCCGAACACGCAGTTCGTGATGCAAACGGTGTATGAGGACTCCAACCACATCTTCGATGCCCTGTCCGCGGGCGCGACCGGCTATCTGATCAAGACCACGTCGCGCGAGGCGTTGATCGTGGCGCTGCGCGAGGTGCATGCGGGCGGTTCCCCTATGAGCGGCAACATCGCGCGCAAAGTCGTGCAGTCGCTCCATCAGTCGAGATCGACGCTGAAACCCGCCGCAGAGCTCTCCAAGCGCGAGAACGAAGTGCTGGCCCTGCTCGCCCAAGGTTATCTCTACAAGGAAATCGCCGACGCGCTCGGCATCGGCCTCGAAACGGTAAACACCTACATCCGTCGCATCTACGAAAAGCTCCACGTGCATTCGCGTGCGCAGGCCGTCGCCCGCTTTACGAACTTGAACCGCTGAGTCAGGACGCGCGTTTCCGCAGGATGCCGGATTTGAGCCCCGGTTGTCCCCAATTTTTAACATGGCGGGTTTGTTGACGGCTCCACACGGCGGAGCTCCATTCCGGAAAACCTCATACCGCCATTCCCCTGAAAATCCGCCGCCCCACGCTCACCTTTTGCCTCCTGTTCCTCGCCGCCGGCGTCCAGCACGCGGAGGACAACGTCGAACAAGTCACCCCGGAACGCGCCCGCGCGAACTTCGCCCGCACCATCGTGCTCGCAGCCGACGACGTGCGCGCGTTTCCCGACGCGCCCGCCGGCTTCGATTCCGCCCGCGAAAATGATCCGCGCGGGACGATCGAGCTATTCGACTACGATTCTTCCGTCACCAACACGCGCCGCTCCGCGTGCGTTTACCTGCCGCCAGGCTACTCGTCGGCGCAACGGTATCCCGTGCTCTACTTGCTTCACGGCATCGGCGGCGACCAGCACGAATGGGCGGGGTATGTGAAAGCCGACGCAATTCTCGACAACCTCATCGCCGGCGAAAAATCCGTGCCGATGATCGTCGTGATGCCCAACGGCCGGGCCCTTCCCGACGATCGTTCGCCGGCCGCCGACAAGGTCTTCACCCCCGAGAACGCCGCCGGCTTCGCGAAATTCGAGCGCGACCTGCTCGACAGCCTCATTCCGGCTATCGACGCCCACTATCCCACGATCGCGGACCGCGAACACCGCGCGCTCGCCGGCCTCTCGATGGGCGGCGGCCAGACTCTAAACTTCGGTCTCAGCCACCTGGATACGTTCGCCTGGCTCGGCGCCTTTTCGCCCGCGCCGAACACGCGTCCTCCCGCCGAACTCATCTCCGATCCCGCCGCAGCTCGCACGCAGCTGAAGCTCCTCTATCTTTCGTGCGGCAACCAGGACGGCCTCATCAACGTTTCCCAAGGCGTTCACGTGTATCTGAAAGCCCGTGACTTCCCGCACATCTGGAACGTCGACGATCATCCTCACGACCGCCTGACGTGGGCCGGCAACCTCTACCATTTCGCGCAACGGCTCTTCCGCTGACGTTCCCGCTGTTTCCCCAAACAACTCCGAAATCATGATACCCGCCCCCATCCTTCCCCGCCTGTCCTTCCTCGCGATCGTCGCAGCCACCGCCGTCCCGCTGGCGCAAGCGATCCCCAGCGACGCCACGCCCGCCGTGATCGTCAACACCGCCACCGAGCCGATGGCGAAAGGGAAGTTCGCGCCGACTTGGGAATCTCTGCGTCAGTACAAAGTACCCGACTGGTTTCGCGACGCGAAGTTCGGGATCTGGGCGCACTGGGGACCGCAGTGCGAGCCGGAGCGCGGCGATTGGTACGCGCGCCAGATGTATATTCAGGGGAACTGGCAATACGACGAGCACCTCAAGCGTTACGGCCATCCCTCGAAGGTCGGGTTCAAGGATGTCATTCACGCGTGGAAGGCCGAAAAGTGGGACCCGGAAAAACTCCTCGCCCTCTACCAACGTGCCGGCGCCAAATACTTTTTCGCGCTGGCAAATCATCACGACAATCTCGACCTCTGGAACTCCAAATATCAGCCGTGGAACTCCGTGAACATGGGTCCGAAAAAGGACCTCATCGCCGGTTGGGCCGCCGCGGCGCGCAAGCGCGGGATGAAATTAGGCCTGAGCGTTCACGCCGCCCACGCGTATAGCTGGTACGAAACCGCACAAGCCGCAGATAAAACCGGGCCGCTCGCCGGCGTTCCTTACGATGGCAAACTCACGAAGGCCGACGGCAAAGGCACTTGGTGGGAAGGTTACGACCCGCAGGATCTCTACGAGCAGCGCCACGCGCCGAGCCCAAACTTCAGCGAACTGACGAGCATTTGGAGCCGCTGGGATTGGGGCAACGGCGTGAGCCAGCCCGACCAGGCTTTCTGCGACCGCTTCTACAACCGCACCATCGATCTCATTGAAAAATTTCAGCCCGACCTCGTCTATTTCGACGACACCGCACTCCCGCTCTGGCCCGTGAGCGACGCGGGCCTGAAGATCGCGGCGCATTTCTACAACCGCAGCAACCAGTGGCGCGGCGACGACGGCATGTTGTTCGGCAAAGTCCTCGAACCCGACCAGCGCGATTGCATGGCCTTGGACATCGAGCGCGGGCGCAGCCACGTCATCGAACCGTTCCCTTGGCAAACCGACACCTGCCTCGGCAGCTGGCACTATGACCAAGGCGTGTACGACCGCCGCTCCTACAAATCCGCGGAGACCGTCGTCCACACGCTCATCGATGTCGTGAGTAAGAACGGCAACCTACTCCTGAGCGTGCCGCTCCGTGGCGACGGCACGCCCGACGACCAGGAGATCGCGATCGTCGAAGGCATCGCCGCCTGGATGCAGATCAACCAAGAAGCGATCCACGGCACGCGTCCGTGGAAGGTGATGGGCGAAGGTCCGCAGATGGCCGCTACCGAGGCGTCGAGCGGTTCGAACTTCAACGAGGACAAAGTGAAGCCGTTCACTGCCGAAGACGTCCGTTTCACGAGGAAGGGCGACACCCTGTATGCAACGGTGATGGGCGCGCCAAAAACCGCCGTATCCATTAAGTCCCTCGGTACCGCCGCCGGACTCCTCGATTTGCCGGTTGCCGCCGTCACCCTGCTCGGCAGCGACGAAAAAATCGTGTGGTCACAAACCGCCGACGCCTTGTCGATCGACGCGCCCCGCTCGATCCCGAACGACATCGCGATCGTCTTCAAGATCACCTGCGGCAAATAAGCCGCTGGTCTTTCCGGCGTGCGGTGCGCTCGTAACGCACAGCGAGGCCGCGCGTCTTCCCGTGATTTTCTCCTCCCAAATGTCCGCCATGAAATCTCCCCTCCGCCTGCTCCTCGTCGCCATCTTTAGTCTGACCTCGGCTTCCGTACTCCTTCGCGCCGCCGAACCCGCCGCGCCGCGCGAGCGTCTGTCGCTCAACGCCGGCTGGCGGTTCCACCATGGCGACCCCCAGTGGATGGCGCCTCAACTCGCCTACACGTCGGTGCGTCCATGGGTGTTGCCCAGCAGCGCACCGCTTCTTGGCATCGCCACGCCAAAACCTGCGCGTCCCTCTGGCAATCTCGGCAGCGATATCGCCTGCGTGCAGCCGGCGTACGACGATTCCGCATGGCGCACGCTGAATCTTCCGCACGACTGGGCCATCGAGGGGCCCTTTCAGCAGCATCTCCCCGGCGACACCGGCAAACTCCCGTTCGCCAACCCAGGCTGGTATCGAAAAAAATTCGCTCTGCCCGCCGCTGACGCCGGCCGCCGGCTCACGCTCGAAGTGGATGGCGCCATGTCTTCGCCACTCGTCTGGATCAACGGCCAGTTCGTCGGCGGCTGGGCTTACGGTTACACGTCCTTCCATCTCGATCTCACGCCCTATGCAAAACCCGGCGAGGAAAACGTGCTCGTTGTGCGCCTCGACAACCTGCCCGAATCGTCCCGCTGGTATCCGGGCGCCGGTCTCTACCGCAACGTCTGGCTCACCAAGACCGGCCCGATTCACGTCGCGCAATGGGGCACCGTCGTCACCACGCCACGTGTCAGCACTGAGTCAGCGCTGGTCTCCGTCGAGGTGCGCACCATGAACAACACCGGCACCGCCGAGGACCTCACCATCAACACCGAGCTCTTCGCACTTGATGCCGCCCACCGCAAATCCGGCACCGCCGTCGTGAGCGGCCAACCCGTGCCATTTCGCGCACCGTCGCATCGCGAGTCGTCCATCACCCAGACGCTGAAAGTCGCGTCGCCGAAACTCTGGAGCGTGTATGCGCCAGATCGGTACGTCGCAGTCAGCACGATCCGTCGCGGCGATGCCATCGTCGATCGCGTGGAGACACCGTTCGGCATCCGCTCCATCGCGCTCGACGCCGACCGCGGTTTCATTCTCAACGGCGAGGTCGTCCGCCTCCAGGGCGTGTGCCTGCACCACGATCTCGGGGCGCTCGGCGCTGCGATCAACCCGCGCGCGATCGAACGCCAGCTCGAGATTCTCCGCGCGATGGGCTGCAACGCCATCCGCACCTCGCACAATCCTCCCGCTCCCGAACTGCTCGATGCCTGCGATCGTCTGGGTTTTCTCGTCATCGACGAGGCCTTCGACTGCTGGGCGAAGGGCAAAGGTCGCAACGACTATCACCGCTTCTTCGCCGACTGGCACGAGGCCGACCTGCGCGCGCTCATCCGCCGCGACCGCAATCATCCGAGCGTCGTGATGTGGAGCATCGGCAACGAAGTCATCGAGCAGTGGGGCGATGACGGCTACGAATCATGGAAACTCGCCACACGTCTCGCGGGCATCGTGCGCGAAGAAGACCGCACCCGCCCCGTCACCGCCGCCTCCAACGGCGGCGACATGGGCTTCAACGGCGTCCAGCACGTACTCGATGCAACCGGTTACAACTACCGCATC
Organism: uncultured Opitutaceae bacterium; assembly: GCA_946482625.1. The sequence goes on along the minus strand of CAMLSH010000038.1, from coordinate 1,273 downwards.
GAAACCTACGCGCGTTTCCGCGCTGCGAATCCCGCGATCCCGCTCTACGGCAGCGAGACCGCGTCCACCATCAGCTCGCGTGGCGAATACTTTTTCCCCTTCAGCGACGACAAGCTCGATCCCGCCATGCGCACGAATTTTCAGATCAGCTCCTACGATCTGACCGCCACCGAGTGGGCCACCTCGCCGGAAAGCGAATGGCGCGCGGCCGACGCCGTGCCCGGCTACGCAGGCGAGTTTGTCTGGACCGGTTTCGACTACCTCGGCGAACCCACGCCCTACAACAGCGACGCCACCAACCTACTCAACAGCTCCGATCCCGCCGCCAAAGAGCGCATGGCAAAACAACTCGCCGAACTCGGCCGCATCCCCGTTCCCTCGCGCAGTTCCTACTTCGGCATCGTCGACCTCGCCGGTCTGCCGAAAGACCGCTACTTCCTCTATCAAGCGCGCTGGCGGCCCGATCATCCGATGGCGCACATCCTCCCCCACTGGACCTGGCCAGAACGCGAAGGCGAAGTCACTCCGGTTCACGTCTACACCTCGGGCGACGAGGCGGAGCTGTTTCTCAACGGTCGTTCGCTCGGCCGGAAGAAGAAAGCTCCGGGCGCGTATCGCCTCCGCTGGGACGACGTCCGCTACACGCCCGGCGAAGTCAAAGTCGTCGCCTATAAGAACGGACAACGCTGGGCGGAGGACGCGCAGCGCACCGCCGGCGCTCCAGCGAAGATTGCACTCACGCCCGACCGCACGACTTTCCGCGCCGACGGCACCGATCTGGTCTACGTAACGGTGGACGTCACCGACGCCGCCGGCGTGCTCGCGCCCCGCGCCAGCAATCTCGTGCGCTTCTCGTTGCAAGGTCCGGGCGAGATCATCGCGACCGACAACGGTAACCCGATCAGCTTCGAGCCGTTCCAGGCATCGGAGCGCAAAGCCTTCAACGGTCGCGCCGTCGTGATCGTGCGCAGCCGGGCCGGAGAAGCGGGCAAACTCGTTCTGCGCGCCGAGTCCGAGGGGCTAGCCACGAAGGAGATCACGCTCACGAGTTCCCGGCCCTAAGTTGAGCGACGTGCTCGCGTAAGGCCTCAGCTCGCCTGAGGCCGCTATGCTCCAAACCACGGAAGGCCCAACCGAAATCGGGTCTTCCGTCCGAGGTGGAGCGGGCCGTCCCGGCACGCTTCTAACCATCGCAGACCAATCGACGTCTCGTCGCCCGCGTCATCGCGGAACACGCGCGGACCGAGTATTCTGAATCGGCGAAAGCGCGCGC
>CAMLSH010000037.1 GCA_946482625.1 uncultured Opitutaceae bacterium | reverse complement strand
GGCGGAAGAAGAGGACGTCGTGGGAATCGACTTCGGCGGTGTAGGCGGTGGACGTATCGCCGGCGGCTTTTTTGCTCCAGATCTCGCGGACGGAGAAGGGCTGGTTTTGGAGGAGCCAGATGCGGTGCCAGTCGACCGTGATCGTCTCGCGTTTGTTGGAGGTGTTGAGCGCGCAAACGGCCCATTCGCCGTTGGCGAGTTCTTTGGCCCAGATCTCGATGTTCTTCGAGGGTTCGGCGAGGACGCGGGAGCCTTGTTTGCCGAGGGAGTCTTGGTTGATCGCGATGGCTTCTTTGTCAGTGAGGACGGCGGCGATCTCGGGCGTCATTTTGCGGAGGTCGTTTCCGGCCATGAGCGGAGCGGCGAGGATGCACCAGAAACTGAAGTGGGCGCGGGATTCGGCGAAGGTGAGGCCTTCGTTGCCGACTTCGAGCATGTCGGGATCGTTCCAGTGGCCAGGGCCGGCGAATTTTTGGAGGCCGGTCTGGGCGTCGCCTTGGGTGTGCTGGAGATCGAGGATGCGCTTCCAGCCGATTTCCCAGCCTTTGACGCCGTCGTAGGAATCGAAGATGTCGCCGGTGGTGCGCCAGAGATGGCCGACATCTTTGGCCCATTCCCACGGTTTGGCGGTGCCCCATTCGCACATGCTGAGGACAACGGGACGGCCGGCGGCGTGGAGGGCGTCGCGCATGGTGGTATAGGCTTCTTTGGCGTCGCGGGTGCCGGTGAAGCACCAGTCGTATTTGAGGTAATCGACGCCCCAGGACGCGTAGCTGCGGGCGTCTTGATATTCATGGCCCATGCTGCCGGGGTGACCGCCGCAAGTCTTGGCGCCGGCGCAATTGTAGATGCCGAATTTGAAGCCGCGCTCGTGGAGATAATCGCCGAGGGCTTTGAGGCCGCTGGGGAATTTCGCGGGATCGGGCACTAGGTTGCCGTTGGCGTCGCGCTCCTTGAGGTGCCAGCAGTCATCAAGAACTACATACACATAGCCGGCGTCGCGCATGCCGGATTTGATGAGGGCTTCGGCGGTTTCTTTGACGAGGGTTTCGTTAATATTGCCGGCGAAAGTATTCCAAGTGTTCCAACCCATTGGGGGCGTTTGGGCGAGGCCGGGGAATTTTTGGGCAGGCATGGTGAGTGGAGAGGCGAGGGCGGTGAGGGCGGCGAGCAGGGGGAGGAGTTTTTTCATGAGGAACAGGCGAAGGACGAGAGGCGAGGGGCGAAAGGCACGGAGACAGCGGCGGCGAGAAAGCGCGCGCCGTGCATGAGGCGTGAAGATAACGTAGCGACAGGCGTGACGGAATGAGGGCGGGCGTCGCGGTTATGAGATTCTTTTCGGGAGATGAGGATGGCGTCGCTCCAGGTTGCGCGCGGCCTTGCTCATGTGGCGGGGGACGCGGCGGGTTCGAACATGCCGAGGGCTTGGGAGGATTCGGCGGCGAGGAGGAGGGCGGTGAGTTCGGTGACGACCGAGGCGCGGAGATGGGCGAGCGCGTGGTGGCGCGTGAGGTCGGTTTCGGAGGCGCGGGGTTGGGCAGTGACGAGATCGTCGGGCGCTGCTTGGGACGAGGCTGGCGGGACGGCGGTCGGGGTGGGCGCGGTGAGTTCGCGACGGCGGGCGCGGAGGGAGTCGGGCGTTTCGGAGGCGCCCTCGACGGATTCGGCGAGAGTGTTGAGCGTGCGCACCAGCTGCGCGGAAAACGCGTCGTGTGTGGGCGACGTGAAGGGGGCGTTCGCATGTAGTTGAAGCGCGGCGACGCTGAAGGCGCGGGTGAGGCGGAGGTTGCCGTTGGCGAGGGCGGCGGTGTGTTCCAAGCCGGTTTGGCGGTTTTTCGGATCGGCCATGAGGCGCTGGAGTGAAGCGAAGACGGCGGCGTTGGCGCCTTCGACGCGTTGTTTGGCTTTGACGATCGCGTCGTCGAAGGGGCGGCCGGCGCGCAGGCGGTGGTCGATCTGTTCCCAGTAGTGGAGATTGGCGCGAAGCGAGGCGGCGAGGATGGCGGGGAAACGCGCACGTTCCCAGACGGGCCAGAAAATGAGTGCGCCGAGCAGGGCGAGGACGCCGCCCAAGGCGTTGCTGGCGAGGCGTTCCCACGCGAGAGAGGCTGTCACCGGTTCGTGGAGACTGGTGAGGAGGACGACGAAGATCGTCACGAAGAGCACGCCGATGGAGTAGTTGCGCTTCATGAAAAATCCGAAGGCGAACATGCTCGCGCTCATGAGCGCGAAGAGCACTGGTGCGGGGAGCGCCAACCAGAGCAGGCCGATGGCAAGGAGGCTGCCGAGGAGCGTGCCGGCGACACGCTGGGCGGCGCGGGCGCGCGTGGAACCGTAGTCGGGTTGGAGCACCACGAGGACCGTGAACGGAACCCAGTAGCCGTGGGGAAGTGCGAGCACGTGAGCGAGAGCGGTCGCGAGGACGGTCAGGAAAATCAGGCGGACGGTGAAACGGAGGAGGACGGGATCGACACGACGGCTGACGTTGAGCGCGGCGCCGAGGGGACGGAGGCTCCAAGTATCGGTGTCGGTGAGTTCCAGCGAGAAGGCGGCGCGCTCGGCGGCGCGGTCGATGGTGGCGCGGAGGGTGGTTTCGGTTTCCTCAAGGCTCTCGCGGATGAGCGCGCACAGGTGGGCGAGATTGGTTTCGCCGGGGACGGCGGGGTTGAGCCGCGCTTCGAAGCCTCCGAGTAAATGGAGCAGGCGGCGCAGGCGGACCTCGACGAGTGCGAGATGCGAGGGCTGGCGGGAGACGACGGCGAGCGCGACGGTGCGGGCGTGATTGGCGAGGGAGACGAGAATGGGGTGAAACGCCGCGCTGAGGACGTTCTCGCTGGAGGGCGAGTTGGGGCGGGCGGGCGCGTTTTCAAGCGCAGTCTGCAAGGCGCCGACACGCATGGAGAGACGGGCGGCGGCGTGGGCGAGGCGTTCAAGACGCTCGACGAAATCCTGCGCGCGGCGGGTGCGCGCGGTGGCGAGGGTGGCGTAGGTTTTATCGAGGGCGTTGCGGAGAGCGGCTTCTTTTCCCATCGCGCGGTCGTGGCGTGCGGTGGCTTCGGCGCCGGCCGAACCGGCTTCGAAGAATTCGGCGGCGGATATCCAGGTTTCGGTTACAGCGGCGCGGAGCGGTTGTTGCGGGCGGAAAAACCACGGGACGATTTGCACGACGATGCCCCAGAGTCCGCCGCCGAGTGTCCAGAGTGCGGTGTGGGTGGTGTGAGCGAGGGAGAAGGCCGGGGCGGTTTCTTGCGCGATGAGGAAGACGAGCATCGAGGAGATCGCGAGAGGCGGGCCGTAGTCAGGATTGAGGTGGCGCCAGAGTCCGGTGCTGGCGGCGATGAGCGCGGTGGCGGCGAGTGCGAGCGCGAGCGGGCCGGGAGTGGCGGCACCGAGGGTGGCGGCGCTGGCGAGGATGAGCAGCGCGCAGCTGAGAACCGCGAGCCGGATGCGGTAGTCGCCGCGTACCTCGAAGAAGGCGAGGTTTTGCGCGGCGATGGCGGCGAAAGCGAATTCGGCGGGCGCGTGGGCCCCCAGGGTTTGCGCAAAGAGCAGCGGGCCGAGGAAGGCAATGAGGCCACGGGTGGCGCGGGCGAGGTCGGAGCGCAGAGCGAGCGGAGAAGGCGAACTGGGAGCGGAGGCGGTGGACGAATTCAGCGCGGCGGGCAGCACGCGGAAAACTGTGCGCGGGAAAGGCGGGGCGTCACGCAGAGTTTGTGGATTTGAGGGAGAGCGGAGCGGCGGACGGAGTTGGAGGTGGGACGGGGTGGGCGTGGTTTCCGTGGGTGGAGCGTGCCGTCCCGGCGCGCTGTATTGTCACGCTGGAGCGCGATTTGGGTGGATCGCCGGCAACGGTGAACAACGCGCCGGGACGGCACGTTCCACCTTTGGGAATCCGATCGACCTTACGCGTAGACGCCACCACCGAGGAGACGCTCGCCGTCGTAGAAGGCGATGATCTGACCGGAGGCGAGGCCGCGTTGCGGATCGGTGAAGCGGACGAGTGCGGTGGTCGGATAAGGCAGAGAAGTGTTCGAGGCCGAGTCGCTGGAGACTGCATGGACGGTGGAATCGGATTGCTGCGCGGTGTCGGGGATGAATTCCGCGGGGACGCGTGGGTCGCGGTAGCGGACGCGGGCTTCGAGTTTACGCGGCGTTGTTATCGGCGGGCAGTTCCAGGTGACGGAGTGTATCCGGACTTCGTGGACGAAGAGGCCGGGGGCGTCGGCGCCGTCGAAGGCGACGAGGAGGGCGTGGTCTTCGGAGCGTTTGCCGACGACGACGTAGGCTTTGTTGTCGGTGTTGGACGGGATGCCGATGCCTTTGCGCTGGCCGAGGGTGAAGTAGTGGAGGCCGCGGTGTTCGCCCAGCACGCGGCCGTCGTCGGCGCGGATGATCGGGCCGGGCTGGTCGGGGACGTACTGGCGGAGGAAGTCCTGCATTTTCACTTCGCCGATGAAGCAGATGCCCTGGCTGTCTTTTTTGTCGGCGGTGGTAAGGCCGGCTTCGCGGGCGAGATTGCGGAGCTCGGGCTTCGGAATGTGGCCGATGGGAAAGCGAGCGTCGGCGAGTTGTTCCTGCGAGAGGAGCGTGAGGAAGTAAGACTGGTCTTTATTTTTGTCGGCGCCTTCGAGGAGCGACCAGGTGCCGTTGGGATTTTGCGCGCGTTGGGCGTAGTGGCCGGTGGCGACGGCGGAGAAGCCGTGGTCTTTGGCCCAGGCGCGGAAGACGCCGAACTTGATTTCGCGATTGCACATGATGTCGGGATTCGGCGTGAGGCCGCGGCGGTAGCCATTGAGGAGATAATCGACGATGCGTTCGCGGTAGTCGCGCATGAGGTTCACGACGTGGAACTCGATGCCGAGGCGGTCGGCGACGGCTCGGGCGTCGTCGATGTCCTGCATCCACGGGCAGTGGCCGACGATGTTGTCCTCGTTGATCCAGTTTTTCATGTACGCGCCCACGATGTCGTAGCCTTGCTGCTTGAGGAGCAGCGCGGCGACGGAGCTGTCGACGCCGCCGGACATGGCGACGAGGATTTTTTCGCGGGTGGACATCGGGCCCACGAGATTCAGGAGCGGACGGGCCGTCAACAGATCGTAACGGAGCGACGGCTTTACTCGCGCGGACGCGCTTGCATGGTCGCGGCTATGAAAGCGGTTTCAGTCTTCGCGGTCTTTTTGATCTTGGTGTCGTCGGTCAGCGCGCAGTTCGGCGTGGCGATCGCGAAACCGCAGCGGCCGATCGCGGCGGTGAAGCACGTCATGATCATCAGCGTGGACGGGCTGCGGCCGGACCGGGCGTTGCTGGCGGATATGCCGACGTTGCGAATGATGGTGAGAGAGGGCGCGTACACGTTTTGGGCGCGGACGACGGCGGTTGCGATCACGTTGCCCTCGCACACGAGCATGTTGACCGGTGTGACGCCGCGGAAGCATGGCATCGAGTGGAATAGCGATCTGCCGCTGAGCAGGCCGGTGTATCCAAATCGGCCGACGATTTTTGAGATGGCGGGAAGCGCGGGTTACACGACGGCGTTGATCGCGGGGAAGTCGAAGATGTCCACGCTGGCGAAGCCGGGGACGGTGAAGTGGACCTCGATCCCGCGGGAGGCTAACTCGAAGGAGGCGAATGCAGACGTGACGGCGGCTGCGGTGACGATCATCGAGGCGCACAAGCCGACGGTGATATTTGTCCACTACGCAGATGTGGACTCCACGGGCCACGCGAAGGGCTGGGGTTCGAAGGAGCAGTTCGCGAAGATCGAGGAGACCGATGGCGAGCTGGCGAAATTATTCGCAGCGCTGGAGCGCGCGGGAATCCGTCAATCGACGGTGGTCATTTTGTCGGCCGATCACGGCGGAGCGGGGCTGACGCATGGGCCGGAAGATCCGCGCAGCCGGCACATCCCGTGGATCGCGACGGGGCCGGGAGTGTTGAAGGGCGTGGATCTCACGCAGAACGCGGCGCTCGAGGTGAACACGGAGGACACCTGCGTGACGGCGTGCTGGCTGCTCGGGCTGCCGCTGCTGCCGTATTTCGATGGGAAGCCGGTGCTGGCGGCGTTCGAGGGGCCGTGAGGGGTTGCTGGAAAATGGGAAATCGCTGAAACGCCGAAGGACGGAAGCGCTGAAGGACGGAGGTGGCGGGAGTTGAACGGATGTTTAAGCGAAATGATCTTTTCCGCGTTTTCGCTCTTCTGTGCTTCAGCGATAAAATTCAGCCGCAAGATTCAGGACAAACGTCTAGCGCCGAGGTGCCGACTTTCGACCTTGTCGGCGATCTGGCACGGCGGATGATAGCGTGCATTGTATCCACCAATGCCTGCACGTGACCGCAAAATAGCCCAGGCCTGGCTCGAGTCTCCGACGCGGGGAGTCGTGGAACTTGCTCACGACTGGCGCGCCCGACACACGCCGCCACTGGTGTTGGCGGGCATCGATGCGCCGCGATTTACGACGCTGACCAAGGTGCCCGACTACATTTACGGAGCGGCCAGCGCGTACTTCGTTAACAAGAAGGGCGAGATTTTTTTCTTCCTGCGCGCGGATCGGTTTCCGCAATTGGCGGCGCCGGGCGTGAGCGTTTATCTCGCGGGCGATTTCAACGGCTGGCAGCACGCGGTGGGGCAGGAGGAGTGGCAGTTGAAGCCGGCGAAGCTCGCGGGTGACGACGTTCTTTTGCTGAGCGCCAAGGCGGAGCGGTTTTTTGGCGAACCGCCGATGCGGTTCAAATTCGTGACGGGGGAACATCAGTGGCAGGATGTGCCGGCGGATGCGCCGAACGCGGTGCGGGACGAGGGTGGCAACATCAACTACGTGGTCGATCCGAGTCGCACCGGGCAGCATCTTTATCAGTTCACGCTGTTGGAGCCGGTGAATCTTTCCGGGGGATGGACAGTGACGTGGCAGGGGACGGGCGGCGTGCCGTTGCGGCCGGGGGATTATTTTTATCGGCTGGAAAGCCGGGTGTCGCTCGGAGCGATCGCGCGCGGCGGGGAAACGGTGTTCCGGCTTTTTGCGCCGCGCGCGAAGAGTGTGGCGTTGTGTGTGTGCGAGGAGCTCGCGCACCAGGACACGCCGCATCGGTATCAGTTATTGAAGCGCGAGGATCACGTTTGGGAGGTCACGCTCACGCAGAATCTGCACGGCTGGTTTTATTGGTATCAGATCGACGGGCCGAAGGATCTGCTGAGCGCATTCGATCCGGCGAAGCGTATCCTCGATCCGTATGCGCTGGCGACGGTGGCGCGCAGTGGGCCGGGCGTGGTGCTCGATCGCGCGCAGATCGCGGCGCCGGATCGCAGTTTCAAAACGCCGGCCTGGCAGGATCTTGTCGTAGCCGAAGCGCATGTACGCGATCTCGTGGCGCAGGCGCCGATCAAGTTACGCGCGGACGAGCGGCTCGGTTTTTCAGGGCTGCGGCAGTGGGTGGAGAGCGCGGACTTTTATCTGCATCACCTCGGCGTGAACGCAGTCGAGCTCCAGCCGGTGCAGGAAGCGGACAATGCCTCCCGCGACGAGTATCAGTGGGGTTACATGACGACCAACTACTTTGCCCCGGCGAGCGCGTTCTCGCTCGATCCGGCGAAGGCGTCAGGTGTGCGGGAGTTTCAGGAGCTGGTGGCGGCGTTTCACCGGCGCGGCATGGCGGTGATTCTTGATGTCGTGTATAACCACGTGGGCGAGCCGGCGCATCTGCTATTCGTCGACAAGCTGTACTATTTCGAGGTCGGCGTGGACGGCGCGCTTTCCAACTGGAGCGGTTGTGGAAACGACCTGCGCGCGCGCTCGGCGATGGCGCTCCGGCTGATCATCGACAGCTGCGCGCATCTCATCGAGACGTATGGCATCGATGGGTTTCGTTTCGATCTCGCCGATCTCGTCGGCTTGGAGGCGCTGAAAGAAATCGAAGTCGCGATGAAACGCATCAAACCCGACGTCATCCTCATCGCGGAGCCGTGGAGTTTCCGCGGGCACATCGGCGGCGCGCTGCGCGACACCGGTTGGGCGTCGTGGAACGATGGCTACAGGAACTTCCTGCGGGACTTCGTGCGTGGCGGAGCGACGCGCGAAGGCTACGAATATTTTCTCAAGGGTTCGCCCTGGCACTATGCGAAATGGCCGGCGCAGACGGTGAACTACACGGAGTCGCACGACGACAAGACTTGGATTGACGTCATCACCGAGAACGCCGACGGCAACGGCCACTCGCCGACCGCCAACGACCGGCGTCGCACGCACCTGATGGCGGCAATTTTGTTTTCGTCGATCGGCATTCCGATGATTTCGGCGGGGCAGGATTTCCTGCGCTCGAAACACGGCGTGAACAACACGTACCTGCGCGGTGATTTGAACGCGCTGGATTACCGGCGGATCTACCGGTTTCCCGCGTCGCACGCGTACTTCGCGGACTGGATCGCGTTTCGCCGGTCGGAAATCGGGAAACTGTTGCGGCTCTTCTCGCGGCCGGCGGACAGCTATTTCCGGTTCATTTTCGCACCGGATTCGACGGCAGCAGCGACGGTGTTCAACGCGGATCTCAGTCTGGGACCGCAGCGGCTGCTCTTTGCGGTTAATCCGACGACCAACGATGCGTTTATCCCGGTCGGCACTGCGTTTGCGGGGCTGCGCTGGCGGCAGCTGGCGGATCACGAGCGCTTTTTCGCCGCGGGCGCGGGCAATCGTCACCGCGAGCCGGTCGAAGCAGATCTTTTCATACCCGCGCTTGGGTGCGGATTGTGGATCGAAGATGACGCTAACAGTTGATTGCGGGGCCATCGCTCGGTGGGGACGACTGTGTGTGACGCAAAAATTGGCTTCTGCTGCGCATGTTTGACGCCGGGCCGCCAAAACCCTTGCCAACCCCCGGGGGCGATTGATTCACTAGCGGTTCCGCGTCGCAGGATGCGGCTCACACTCAATCAGCAAATCAACCCACACCTGTAGAAATCGGAGTCTCCCATGGCAGTCAAAGTAGCTATCAATGGTTTTGGCCGTATCGGCCGCCTCGTCTTCCGCGCTCTCGTCGAACAAGGTCTCCTTGGCACGACGCTCGATGTCGTCGCCGTCGGTGACATCGTCCCCGCGGACAATCTCGCCTACCTGCTCAAGTACGATTCCACGCAGGGCAAATTCCAAGGCACCGTCACCTCGAAGAAATCGTCTGCCGACAAGGCCGAAGACGATGTGCTCGTGGTCAACGGTAAGGACATCCTCGTCGTTTCCGCCAAGTCCCCCGCCGAGCTCCCTTGGGGCAAGCTGGGCGTCGATCTCGTGATCGAGTCGACCGGTCTGTTCACCGAGGCTGAAAAAGCCAAGGGCCACATCACCGCTGGTGCGAAGAAGGTCATCATCTCGGCTCCGGCCAAGGGCGAAGACATCACCGTCGTCGTCGGCGTGAACGACGACAAAGTCGATCTCTCGAAGCACAGCATCATCTCGAACGCGTCCTGCACGACGAACTGCCTCGCGCCGCTCGTCCACGTGCTCCTCAAAGAAGGCTTCGGTCTCGAGGAAGGTCTGATGACCACGATCCACTCCTACACCGCGACCCAGAAGACGGTCGATGGTCCTTCGAAGAAGGATTGGAAAGGTGGCCGTTCCGCCGCGATCAACATCATCCCGTCCTCGACCGGTGCCGCCAAGGCCACCGCGCTGGTTCTCCCTGAGACCAAGGGCAAGCTGACTGGCATGTCGTTCCGCGTGCCGACCCCGACTGTCTCGGTTGTCGACCTGACCTTCCGCTCGACGAAGGAAACCTCCCTCAAGGAAATCAACGCCGCCATCAAGAAGGCGTCGGAAACCTACCTGAAGGGAATCCTCGGATACACGAGCGACGAAGTCGTCTCGTCGGACTTCATCCACGACAAGCAGTCGTCGATCTATGACGCCGGCTCTTCGATCGAGCTGAACAGCAAGTTCTTCAAGCTCGTCAGCTGGTACGACAACGAGTGGGGCTACAGCAACCGCGTCGTCGATCTCACCAAAGCGATCGCCGCCAAGCTCTAAACTAAACGCCCGAATGGCGAAGTTCGAAGGCCGAATGTCCTCACCGACTCGGCCTTCTTTTATTTCGGGGTTCGTTCCCCGTCTTCGGCATTCGGATTTCGATCTTCGGATTTTACTACCATGGCTAAATTCAAATCCATCCGCGACCTCTCGCTCGCCGGTAAACGCGTGTTCATCCGCGTCGATTTCAACGTCCCGCAAGACAAGGCCACCGGCGCCATCACGAATAACGCCCGCATCGCCGCCGCGCTGCCCACGATCAAGTACGCCTTGGAAAAAGGTGCGTCCGTGGTGCTCGCCAGCCACCTCGGCCGGCCCGACGGCAAACGTATCGAGAAATTCTCGCTGAAGCCCGTCGCCGCCGAACTCGCCAAGCTCCTCAACAAGCCCGTCGCGTTTGCCGACGATTGCGTGGGCCCGGTCGCTGAGAAGGCCGCCGCTGCGCTCAAGGCTGGCGAAGTGCTCCTGCTCGAAAATCTGCGCTTCCACATCGAGGAAGAAGGCAAAGTGAAACTCGAAGACGGCACGTCGGTGAAAGCCGAGAAGTCTGCCGTCGAAGCATTCCGCGCCAGCCTCTCGAAGCTCGCGGACATCTACGTCAACGACGCCTTCGGTACTGCCCACCGCGCGCACAGCTCGATGGTCGGCGTGAACCTGCCGCAGAAGGCCGCCGGTTTCCTGATGGAAGCCGAGCTGATCGCCTTCGCCAAGGTCGTCGAAACGCCCGCGCGTCCGCTGCTCGCCATCCTCGGCGGCGCGAAGATCGCCGACAAGATTCCGCTCATCAACAATCTCCTCGAAAAGTCCGACGAGATCATCATCGGCGGCGGCATGTCCTTCACGTTCAAGAAGGAGCTCGAAGGCATGGCCATCGGCAATTCGCTCTTCGACGTCGAAGGCGCCAAGATCGCGAAAGATCTCTTCGCGAAGGCGAAGGCCAAAGGCGTGAAGATCACGCTGCCAGTCGACTTCGTCACGGCTGACCGTTTCCCCGGTTCGCCCGCCGACATCGCTGCGGTGCAGACCGGTGTTGCCGACGACAAGTCGGGCATTCCGGACGGCTGGATGGGTCTCGATGCCGGCCCGAAGTCGCGCGAGCTTTTCGCGCAGGTTATCGGCCGCGCCAAGACGATCATCTGGAACGGACCTCCCGGCGTGTTCGAAGTCGAGAAGTTCGCTGAAGGCACGAAGGCGATGGCCGCTGCGGTCGCGCAAGCGACGGCTGCCGGCGCTATCACGGTGGTTGGCGGTGGCGACACCGCGACGGCCGCGAAGAAGAACAAGATCGTCGACAAAGTTTCCCACTGCTCGACCGGCGGCGGCGCCAGCCTCGAACTCCTCGAAGGCAAAGCGCTTCCCGGCGTTGTCTTCCTCGAGTCTTAATTTGAATCGCAAAGACGCAAAGTTGCGAAGAGTCGCAGGTACTCCTGAAATTCTTTGCTCCGGGCTTTGCGTCTTTGCCGCTTCGCGCTTCAACCTCTCCTTCTCAATTTATGATCCGCAAAAAACTCATCGCCGGTAACTGGAAGATGAACAAGACCTCCGCCGACGCTGTTCAGCTCGCGCAGGATCTCGTCACCGAAATCGGCAAGGTCGTCGATATCGACATCGTCATCTGCCCGCCCTTCACCTCGCTCGAATCCGTTGGCAAGACGATCGACGGCTCCACCGTGAAGCTCGGCGCGCAAAACATGCACCACGAAGCCAATGGTGCCTTCACTGGAGAAATCTCCGCTCCGATGCTCCGCGCATTCTTCGCGACGCACGTCATCCTCGGCCACAGCGAGCGCCGCCAGTATTTCGCCGAGACCGATGCCGCCGTGAATAAGAAGGTCATCGCCGCGCTGAAGAACCAGCTGCGCCCGATCCTCTGCGTCGGCGAAACGCTCGCCGAGCGTGAAGCCGGTTCGACGCTCAAGGTCGTGCAGACCCAGCTCGAAGCTGGACTCGAAGGCGTGAGCAAGGACCTCGCGACGAGCGTGGTCATCGCCTACGAGCCCGTCTGGGCCATCGGCACCGGCAAAGTCGCTACGACCGAGCAGGCGCAGGAAGTCCACGCGTTCATCCGCTCGCTGCTCACGAAGCTCTTCGGCGACCAAGTCGCGCAGAAGGTCCGCATCCTCTACGGCGGTTCGATGAAGCCGGCCAACGCGCCGGAATTGCTCGCGCAAAAAGACATCGACGGCGGCCTCATCGGCGGCGCGTCGCTGGAAACGCGCAGCTTCGTCGACCTCGTGAAAGCGGCGGTCGCAGCGAAGTAAACGAGGTCGTTACGCCGGTTGGGAAAAGGGGATTTTCACGGAGTGCGTGCTTCCTGATCCAAAACGAAGAAGCCCGGAACGAATTCGTTCCGGGCTTCTTCGTTTATCTGATCAACAACGCTCCGGATATGCCGGTGTCGAAGGTGGCGAGTTGGAGGCCGGCTGATTTTGCCAGTTGCATGAGGTAGGCGTCGGTTGTTTTCGAGGCGGTGTCTGCCCATGCGGGCAGCGAGGGGGAGGGGCTTTTTTCGACGAAATGAACGATGCGTTTCTTGAGATCAGCGAGGTCCTTAAGCGCATCGGTGAGGCTCACTCCGTAGGCCGCCATGGAAACCCGGAGGAATCCGAGTTCGGTGATCGCGCTTGTGGCCAAGGCGTCGATTCCCGTTTTGACCGCCCATGCCCGGCAGAGCTGATGATGCGGGGAACGCGCGTGCTTGAGTGCGATCAGCGCGTTTACGTCCAAGAGGTACTTCATGGAAAATCAGCCAGTACCGCTTTCACCTGTTCATCGGTGACCACGTCACCCGGAGTAACGTCCACCATGAGGCCCGTCAGCGCATCGCGTTTCATGACTCGCTGAGGCGATTGCGTTGGTCCGGCATCGAGGGCGACCTTACGCAAGAAATCAGATACCGTCGGCGACTTGGCCGCGCGGGCTCTCGCACGGATTTTTCGCGCCTCCTCTGCTGAGACTTTGAAGGTAATCGTTGGCATGGTAATACCGTAATACGCACACGAGCGCCGTCAAGCTGCGGTCAGCCATGCTCAATTGGGAGGAGGATTGGGAACGGTAACGCCCGGCGCGCTGTGCGATGTGGGAGCGGCACTTGCTAAGTGCCGTTCCGGCGTGTGCGATGTCGAAAGGCGAATGACGTTCTCGCCCGGGCGATGGTGAACAACGCGCCGGGACGGCGCGTTCCACCTCGGAGGCCGGCGCTCCCAAGGCAGGATTACTTCCGGTTCGCGAGGACGGTCTTCTCGTAGTTCTTAACGACGGGGAGCCAGTTGTGGCCGACGGGGACGTTGTTGCGTTTGCAGAACTCGTCCCAGACGGCGCCGAACGGAAGCGCCTTGGCTTCTTCGAGGATGGCGAGGCGGCTGGAGAAATCGCCTTCGGCTTCGAGGGCGCGGAGTTTCGCGGTGGGCTCGAGGAGCGCGAGGAGGAGCGCCTTCTGCGTGTTGCGCGCGCCGATGACCCAGGCGGCGAGGCGGTTGATGCTGGCGTCGAAGAAATCCATGCCGATGTGGACGCGCTTCAGGAAGTCGCCGCGGACGATTTCTTCCATGAGCGCCTTGGTCTGGTCGTCGAGCGTGACGACGTGATCGCTGTCCCAGCGCACGCCGCGGCTGACGTGGAGGAGAACCTCGGGGACGAATTGGAGCGTGGAGGAAATCTTGTCGGCGAGCGTTTCGGTCGGGTGGAAGTGACCGGCGTCGAGGCAGACGATCTTTTGTTTCTTCACGGCGTAGCCGAGGTAGAACTCGTGCGAGCCGATGACGCAGGATTCGGAGCCGATGCCGAAGAGTTTGCTTTCGACGGCGTCGCGATTGAGCGCGGGATCGACGGCGGGAGCGAAGATGGCGTCGAGCGATTGTTCGAGGCGTTCGCGGTACTCGCGGCGGTTGACGGGCGTGTCTTTGAAACCGTCGGGAATCCACACGTTGGTGATGACGGTTTTGCCGAGGCGCTTGCCGATCTCGGCGGCGATGTGGCGGCAGGCGATGCCGTGCTCGATCCAGAATTTGCGGATGCCGGCGTCGCGGTGCGAGAGCGTGAAGCCGTCGGCGGAGAGCGCGTGCGAGAAGTAGGTCGGGTTGAAGTCGAGACCGAGGCCCTTGGGCTTGGCCCAGTCGACCCAGCTGGCGAATTGGTCGATGGTGTAGGCGTTGCGCTCGACCTTCTTGCCGCCGAGGTCGGCGTAGCAGGCGTGCAGGTTGACGCGGTGTTTGCCGGGGATCAGCGCGAGGGCTTGATCCAGATCGGCGCGGAGCTCGGTCAGGCTGCGGGCTTTGCCGGGATAGTTGCCGGTGGCCTGGATGCCGCCGGTGAGCGCGGCGTTGGGATTTTCGGAGCCGGCGACGTCGTCGCCCTGCCAGCATTGAAGCGAGATGGGCGTGCTCGCGAGGGCTTGCAGCGATTTTTCGACGTCCACGCCGAGCTCGGCGTAGCGTTCTTTGGCCAGATTAAAAGCGTCCATGAGAGAGTGGGATGAAAGGGCAAACGGTGCAGAGCGTCCGGCGGAAGAGAAACCTTTTCCTGCCGCCAACAGTCAGAAGCCAGCGGCGCTTTAACGCTCGATCACGACTCTTATCACGCCGCGGCGGTCTTCCATGCGGACCTCGACGAAGCCGCCCTCGGCGAGGCGCCAGGTGTCGGGCTTACCGGCATCCATCAACGCGTGCGGGAGCGGAAGGCCGTTGAGGGTGACGCTCTTGGGCATGGCTCCGGGCGCGAGGAGGCGGAGCACGAGATGGCGGGCGGCCGGTTGAAAATCGCCCTCGGCGGATTCGGCATCGAGGAGGATGCGCGGGCCTTCGCGGCGCTGGATGAATTTACGGCGGAAGAAGCCACCGCGTTCGTGGGCGAAGGTTTCACCGTCGTCTTCGTAGTAAGTCGCCTCGGAGGTGGCTGCACCGGGATAGGCGCAGACGATGAGCGGCTGGCCGGGCATTTCACCGGTATGTTGGACGACGGGTTGGCGGAAAACGAAACCACCGGCGCGGACGAAAATGGGGAGTGACTCGAGCGTGACCTGAAGTTGGTGGTGCTGGCCGCCGGTGAGTTTGTGGCCGGTCCAGAAGTCGAACCAGTCGCCGGGAGGCAGGTAAGTGTGGCGGGAAGTTTGCTCGGGTTTGATGACGGGCGCGACGAGGAGGTCGCGGCCGAAGAGGAAGACGTCGTCGGTGTCGCGCGCGTTTTCGTCGGCGGGGAATTCGAAGAAAAGCGG